>DXGD01000486.1 GCA_019114115.1 Candidatus Nesterenkonia stercoripullorum | reverse complement strand
GATGATCACCAGCACAGTGTTCGTCAGCTCGTCCGCGCCGGTCACGATGGTCACGCCCTGGCCGATCTGCATCGCGGCGATACCCAGCGCAGCGGCCGTGCCGAAGAGCGTGGCGATGATCGCGAAGATGTCGATCAGCTGACCCGCGAAGCCCTCAGCGGCTCGTTTGCCGAAGAGGGTGCGGAAGATCGATGACATCAGCAGGGAGCGCCCACGACGGTATGCGGCATACGCCACGGCACCGCCGACCAGCGCGTACATGGCCCAGGCGTGCAGTCCCCAGTGGTAGTAGACCTGCGCCATACCGCGATGCAGGCCTTCGACGGTCTCTGCCTCGGCCGTCATCGGCGCGGGAGTGTGGTAGTGCTGCAGCGGTTCGGAAGGCCCGAAGAACAGCACACCGATGCCCAGGCCTGCGGCGAAGAGCATCGCGACCCAGGAGAACGTGGAGAACTCCGGTTTCTCACCGTCTTTGCCCAGGGTGATACGGCCGAAGGGCGATAAGGCGATGATGAGGACCGACACCAGCACGACCATGGCCACGGCGTTGAAAAGCCAGCCGACGTTGGCCATCGTCCAGTCGAAGGCGGCGAAAGCCACCGTGCTGACGCTGGCAGTATCGACGATCCCCCAGATCACGAAGGCGAGAGTGAGGACGCCGGCGACGGCGAAGACGAGCTTGTCGATCCCATAGCGCCGTCGCTGCTCATCGATCCCGATGCCGGGCACCAGAGCAGGATGGATGCTGTGGGGATAGGGCCGTGCGTAGGGGCTCAGGCTGTTGAGCGCTCGGCCGGCGCGGCGTCCAGCACGGCGCGCTTCATTGCCGATGCGTTTCCGCGTGGGTGGCTGATCTTCAGCCATGATGAATTACCTCTCAGTAGTACGGAGCGAGCGTAAGGCGACGGGCAGACTTCCCCCACGATCACGGCTCACCGCCGCACCACCCGATGGCACGGATATCCCAGCTGTCATTGGCATACCCGGCCGACACTCGGGGCGCTGAAAGGTGCAGAACCAATCCGAAATCTCCCGGGAGCGAACCGGCGGCCTGTGATACGGCACACCAATGTCTGGCTCGGGGAAGGGTTCTGAACATGGCTCACATCATAACCAATTACTTCTGGAATGCGACTCGGCACCGTATCGGGGTACCTCAGATCCACCCGTTATGACGAGCGATGCGGGAGGCGTCATGCCGGTTCTCCGCCTGAGTCTTGCCGATCGCCGCCGACAGATGATTACGCACCGTGCCCTGTGACAGGAATAACTCCGCAGCGATCGACCGGATCGAGCCGCCAGCGGCCGCTGCAGCCAGCACCTCCTGCTCACGCGTGGTCAGCGGACTCTGGCCGCCGACCAGGGAATCCGCCGCGAGCGCAGGGTCGACGACGCGCTGACCCGCCGCGACTGCCCGGACCATCCTGGCCAGCTGGTCGGCCGGAGTGTCTTTGACGATGAACCCACGGGCGCCGGCGTCCATCGCCCGGCGCAGATAGCCGGGCCTGCCGAACGTCGTCACGATCAGGCACTTGCACGGCAGGCCTGCCGCCACGATCTGGCCAGTCGCGGAGATCCCGTCGATCCCTGGCATCTCGATATCGATCAGGGCGACGTCGGGAGCATGGGCCCGAACCGCGTCCAGGACCTGGTCACCACGGCCGACGTCAGCCACGACCTCGAGGTCCGGCTCCAGGCTGAGCAGCGCGGAGAGACTCCCGCGGACCAGATCCTGGTCGTCGGCGAGAAGCAGCCGGATGGGCGTGGCCGGGGGCGGTGCCGCAGATCCGTCGACGTCGTGGGTCATCGTCGCACCTCCAAGGTGGTTCCCGGGACGCTAGGTCCCCCGGCGCTGATCTGATCGGCGCGAGCAGGGCCGAGGGCGATAGTGGCGTTCACTGACCGCGCCCTTTCCCTGAGCCCGCGCAGTCCGTTGCCCTCTCCGGTCACGTCCGCCCCGACGCCGTCGTCGACGATGAGCAGGTGATGTGGGGTGATCTCAATGCGGCAGCTTCGTGCGCCGGAATGCCGCACGACGTTGGTGACGCCTTCACGCAGGGACCAGGCGAACAGCTGAGACTCATCGCTGACCTGGTCGTAGCCCGGGGCCAGGACGACGTCGGCCTCGATCTCCGCGGCCGCCAGCGCCGCCCGGGCCACGTCGATCTCCGTGGCCAGCGTCGGTGAGCGCAGCCGCGACACTGTGGATCGCACCTGCGAGAGCGATTCCCGGGCGAGCTCGTCGATCTGCTGCAGCTCCTCTCCGGCCCGCTCAGGATCAACGCTGACCAGCTTGCCGGCCAGTTGCGCCTTGATCGAGAGCACCGTGAGCGAGTGTCCGAGCACATCGTGGACGTCACGGGCGATGGCGTCGCGCTCGCGTACCTGCCGCAGCGACTCCTGACGCTGCCGATCCCGCCGTTCATACATGTCGGTGAGACGGATGATGATGATGAACACCAACCCGATACCAGGACCGGCCAGGGGCCACACCGACGCCTCGGGCCCCGCCAGCACCGCGGCCAGGGAACTCGGCAGCAGCCAGATGAGGATCCCTATGGAGATCCCAGCTCGTGGTGGGTAGACGAAGATGACCAGTGCCGCCAGGTAGGTGGTGAAGGCAGAGCTGAAGGAGCCGGCGGCAGGGATGCTGAGCGCGGCCAGAGCTCCGAGGCCGAGCTGCACCAGGACCATTCTGCTCACCGACGGGGATACCCCGGAGTCTTCCTGAGGGACCCACCGGGCCATGGCGGTCAGGTAGAGGGCGGCGAAGGCGACGATTCCCAGCAGCGAGGCGACGATCCACCCCGGGTGCGCTCCGCGCACGACGGCCGCCGTCCCGGGAAGGGCGAGGAAGACCAGCCACACCGCAGCGTAGAGCACGCCCACGGCATTGCTCACCGACGAGCCCTCCGAGGTGTCAGGGGCGGGCAGTGGGGCCGCGTCCGCAGTGACCGATACGACCGCAGAGTGTTGATCGACGTCGTCGGGAGCACCGCGTGTGGTGGCTGTCCTGCGCATCGTGTCCTTCCTC
>DXGD01000052.1 GCA_019114115.1 Candidatus Nesterenkonia stercoripullorum | reverse complement strand
ATGATCTGCCGCTCGGGCTCACACAGGCGGCGGATGATCTCGCCGTCGGTGTACTGCGGGTGCTTCGCGATGACCGGGCCCAGGCTTTCGAGGACTTCGCGCACGGCCTGGTGGAACTCGCTCTCGCCTGGGTTGCGCTGCATGACCTGGCGATAGGCGGCATCTATCTCCGTACGTGTGGGGGTCATGGGACTCCTTCGTTGTTGATGTCAATGACACTATCGTTGTGGATCGCGTCACAACAATGTTCAGGCTTCACTATATGTCCTGATGCCCTCAGTGAACGAGGCGCTTTCGTTCAGTCTCACGAAGCGGTCATTTCTGCAGCTGTTCCTTCGTCAGCTGTCCTCCACTGGCTGAACTCCCGGGAGGCGCGCATGCGGCATCGCTGGAGCATACTAGGCTGGGATCATGAGTTCCCCGTCCGAGCGCTATGCACAATCTCGACGAAGGGCCGCGGAGGCCGCGACGCAGTTCGGGCGATTCCGCCGGGAGCAAGCCTTCGACCTCGACGACTTCCAGGCCGAAGCGTGTCAGCACCTGGAGGCAGGCCGTGCCGTGCTGGTGGCGGCCCCGACGGGAGCGGGCAAGACAGTCGTCGGGGAATTCGCCGTGCATCTTGGCGTGGCACGGGGCCGCAAGGCGTTCTACACCACGCCGATCAAGGCCCTGTCGAATCAGAAGTTCCACGAGCTGCGCAGCCAGTACGGCACCGACAAGGTGGGACTGCTCACGGGAGACACCTCCATCAACGCCGACGCGCCGATCGTGGTGATGACCACCGAGGTCCTGCGCAATATGCTCTACGCCGATGCTGCGGTGATCGATGACTTGGGTTTCGTCGTCATGGACGAAGTGCACTACCTTGCCGACCGGTTCCGCGGCGCAGTCTGGGAAGAGGTGATCATCCATCTTCCCCAGCAGGTCCAGCTCGCCGCACTGAGCGCGACCGTGTCCAATGCCGAAGAATTCGGTGCCTGGCTCGACACGGTGCGTGGAGAGACTGCGGTGGTGGTCTCAGAGCACCGTCCCGTCCCGCTGTGGCAGCACATGGCCGTGGACCACCAGCTCTACGACCTTTTCGTCAGTGACGATCCTTCTGAACCCGCCAAGACAGAGCCCGGCGATGATTCCGGAGTCCTGGTGAACCCTGAACTTCAGCGGCTGACTCGGCAGTTCCAGGCGCCGGACTCACGGCATTCCGGTGGCCACAGGTCTCGGGGGCGAGGTCGGCATGGGCCACGTCGGCAGGGCTCATCCTCGGGTGCCCGGAAGTCTGGTGGGATGAACCAGGGTGTCTCCGGGATCTCGGGATCCTCTGCGGGACGTCCGCGGCTGAGTCGTTCCAAACTGATCAGGACGCTGGAACGCTCAGCGCTGCTGCCCTGTATCACCTTCATCTTCTCCCGGGCCGGCTGTGAGGCCGCCGTCGAACAGTGCCTTCAGGCGGGCATCCGGCTCACCTCGCGGGATGAAGCAGCCGAGATCTCAGACCGGGTGGAACGACTTGGGTGGGAGCTGCCGGCTGAGGATCTGTCCATCCTCGGATTCGACAGTTTCCGTGAGGCCCTGGTCAACGGTGTCGCGGCGCACCATGCCGGGATGCTTCCGCCCTTCAAGGAACTGGTGGAAGCGCTGTTCGCCGAAGGGCTGCTCAAAGTCATCTTTGCCACTGAGACTCTCGCGCTGGGGATCAATATGCCGGCCCGGACTGTCGTCCTGGAGAAGCTGGACAAGTTCAACGGCCAGTCGCATGAGGACATCACCCCGGGTGAGTTCACTCAGCTGACCGGCCGGGCGGGTCGGCGCGGGATCGACGTCGAAGGCCACGCCGTCGTGGTGTGGCAGCCGGGAATGGATCCGCGGCAGGTGGCCGGCCTGGCATCGAAGCGGACCTACCCGCTGAACTCCAGTTTCCGGCCCAGTTACAACATGGCGGTCAATCTGACCGCTCAGTTCGGGCGGGACCGTGCGCGGACGCTGCTCGAGTCGTCGTTCGCCCAGTTCCAGGCTGACCGTTCAGTGGTGAATCTTGCCAAAGAGGTCTCCACGCGTGAAGCTTCGCTTCATGGCTACCTCGAGGCGATGGCCTGCGACAGAGGCGACTTCTCCGACTACGCCAGGCTCCGCCGGGAGCTGAGTCAGCGGCAGAAGGACGAGTCCAAGCAGCGGCATCGCCAGCGCCGTCGTGAGATCGTGCGGGTGCTCTCCTCGCTGCAGCCCGGCGACGTCATCGAGGTCGGTGGACGACGCCGACTGGGGGAGTCCCTCATCGTGCACAGCGCTCCCGAGCATGACCCGCGCCCAGGTGTGATCACCGGCGACGGCAAGTTCAGGCAGCTTGGCGTGGAGGACTTCGACCAGCCCCCTGAAGTCCTCTCCACGATCCGGCTGCCGCGCAAGCCGCAGACGAAAGTTCCTAAGGTGCGCCGAGACCTGGCCTCGTCGATGCGGGCTGCCCTGCGCGAGCGTGTGCCGGCGCGAGCCAACGCACCAGCCGGTGGTTTCGGGTTCATCAACGACGACGACGGCGTCTCGGGTGTTGCCGAGCTGGAGGAGGCGCTGCGCAGGCATCCCTGCCATCAGTGCCCGGATCGCGAGGAGCACGCTCGCTGGGCTGACCGCTGGTGGCAGCTACAGCGCGAGACCGACCAGCTCAAGCAGAAGATCCAGCGGCGGACCGGTTCGATCGCCAAGACGTTCGACAGAGTGTGTGCGGTGCTTTTGGATCTGGGCCACCTCCGCCTGAGCGAAGCCGAGGGACAGGAAACCTCTGCTGAGGAGACCACCGTCGAGGACTTCACGGTGACCCATCGTGGGCAGCAGCTGCGCAGGATCTACGGTGAGCGAGATCTGTTCACGGAGATCCTGCAAGAGCGCGGGGTCCTGGGGAGCCTGAGTGCTGCGGAGCTCGCGGCCTTCTCCACGCTGCTGGTTTACCAGGCAAAGCGCGAGGACGAAGGAGCTGCGCCGATCATGCCTACGAAGACACTGACTTGGGCCGTGCAGCAGGCCGGTGACATCCACGATGACCTTGAGGAGCTGGAGAAGAAGCATCAGCTCGAGCCCACCGCGGCGCCCGAGCAGGGACTTGTGCTGCCCATGTACTCCTGGGCCCGCGGCGACAGCCTGCGGCAGGCCCTGGAGGACTCGCCACTGGCGGCTGGAGATTTCGTCAGGTGGGCCAAGCAGTGCATCGACGTCCTGGACCAGCTGAGCAAGGTGCCGCACACTCCGGCGCGACTGGCTGCGGCAGCGGGGGACGCCGTGGAGCTCATCGCCAGGGGAGTGGTTTCGTACTCTGCGGTCAGCCCTGAGGACACCGACGCCGAAGACGGTGAGTTCCTGACTGATGATGAGGATGATGAATCAGGGCAGTGGGGCTAGCCTGGCCTACCGTCCTGCACAGCGTCGACACATTGCGGCGTCGTGCGCGCACAGTGTCGAGCCCGCACAGGCTCGACGGTGGGAGCGGCCATCAAGACCCCCTTCCTTCACGACGCTTGAGAGGAATATATGCGCCCAGATCATGAAGACGGCCGACCAGAGCGGTCGGAGGCAGGACCACCCAGCAATGGCACCTCTGCGGGTACGGTCCCGGCACGATCTGCCCCGACAGGACCCGCCTATGCTGTGCACAATGCAACGGTCCACAGCACGTCAGAACCCTATGCCGATGCGTTCATCGTGGAGGACGGAACAGTCTCCTGGATCGGCGCCGAGGAGTCGGTGCGCCACCTTCCCGGCCAGCCCGCACAGCGCTGTGACGCTGAGGGGGCTCTGGCGGCCCCGGCCTTCGCAGGATGGCTGCACCTGACGCCGTCATTCGACGGGGAGCACACGGCCGACGAGGAGATCCGGGGGCTCCGACAGCGGATGGGAGCTGCCCTGGGCGGTGGTGTCGGGTTGTTGCGCCTGACGGTGGATGTCCCTGTCGGTCATGAGCTCGCGGAGAGCTCAGTGCGCGAGCAGATCGCGCGGGGGGTGGCAGAGATCATCTGCGCTGCCGCGGCACACCCGATACCAGTCCAGCCCATTATCGCGCTCCGCGGTGCGGACGCCGGCGAGATCGGAGGGTCTGAGGATCCGACGCGGCGTGCCAGTGCTGTGCTGCGGAGTATCGAGTCCCATCTCGACGACGCATTGGTCTCCGGCACAAGTGCCGGGACGGATTCCGGGTCGGATGTCAGCGCAGCCTCCGGCCTGACCTCCCGGGAGCTCGCCGTCGAGTTTCCCGCCGGTCTGCTGGGGGAGGCCTCGCCCGGGAAGGCACTGGAGGTGCTGCTCGGCTGGCGAAGGTTCGCCCGGGATGAAGGCCGTCAGCTCATTCTGGCTGCCGATCGGTCCGATGCACAGCCGCACGACGATGAGGTCGCTGCTGAATCCCCTCAGCCAGGTATGGACGACGCGGCGGCGGCACGATTCGTCGAGTCATTGGTCGCCACCCACCGCGAGCTGCTGGCTCAGGGTCGCAGTGCCGCCGCAGGCCGCCCCAGCATCGTGGTCGGCTTCGACACACCGGACCGGGAGCTCTGGGAACAGCTGCTCAACACGGCCGTGCATGTCTGCTTCACCAGTGCCGGACATCTGGCGACTGCTTTGAGCGTCGGAGTCCCTGCCTTCGCGGCAGCGCCGGAGGGGGAGAACCCTTGGCGGCTCGTCGCAGGACTCGTCCATCGGGAGACAGATTCGCTCTCAGTCCGGGCCGCCTTCAACGCTCAGGTCAGAGGAGCTCGGAGAGCGCTGCCTGCTGGGCCCGCCCAGCCACCGGCTTCGTTGGGCCACCTGAACGCAGGAGAGCCGGCGACCTTCGCCCTGTGGGAGGCCGACGCGCTGGCAGTCCAGACGCCGGAGTCCCGGGTAGCCGCATGGAGCACAGATGCGCGGTCCAGGACGCCTCTTCTGCCGTACTTGGATGGTGCCTCGGTTCCCCAGCTGACGGCCACGGTCATTGATGGTGTCTGGCATCACATCACGCAGGGCCGAGACTGAGCCTTCGGCGTCGTACACTGTGTGCCGTAGTGCTGCGGCTGGTGCCGGGAGAGGACAGGACATGACCCGACGAGGAAATCGAGACGCCACGTGAAGACACTGACGATCATCCCCACGTTCAACGAGATCGACACGATTCCCATCACAGTGCGCAGGCTGCGGCAGGCAGTGCCGCACAGCGACGTGCTCATCGTCGACGACAACAGCCCTGACGGCACAGGCGACTACGCTGACCGGCTGGCTGCTCGGGATGAGCAGATCCACGTGCTGCATCGAGAGACGAAGAACGGCCTCGGCGGTGCCTATATCGCCGGGTTTCGCTGGGGCATGGAGCGCGGTTACGACGTCCTGGTGGAGCTCGACGCCGACGGTTCTCACCAGCCTGAGCAGCTCCCAGAGCTTCTTGACATGATCGACGAAGCAGACCTGGTGATCGGCTCCCGGTGGGTTCCAGGTGGCGCCGTCGTGAACTGGCCGGTGCACCGCGAGATCATCTCCCGGCTGGGCAGCCTCTACTCCCGGACCCTGCTGGGCCTTCGGGTGCGGGATGTGACGGCGGGGTTCCGCGTCTTCCGGCGCACGATATTGGAGTCGATCGACCTCGACGCCATAGAGTCCGTCGGATACGGCTTCCAGGTGGATATGACGTTCCGTGTGGCGGGGCTGCGTGGCCGGATCGTGGAAGTTCCGATCACGTTCGTCGAACGCACGATGGGGGAGTCGAAGATGAACTCCGGGATCGTCCTCGAAGCCATGACGAACGTGACGAAGTGGGGCCTGACCGCGCGGGCGCGGACACTGACCAGGAGGGCGACCGGGCTGCTGCGCGGATGACTGCGCAGTGGGCCGCAGATTGCGTGCAGTAGACACTGCGTATTCCACACTCCGCAATCCACATTGCGTAATGCACACTGCGCAATGCACACTGCGCAACCCGAGTTGCCTTATACATGCTGAAGGGGCGGTGCCGGATCAGAATGATCTGAATCGGCACCGCCCCTTCAGCGGTGCGGGAAAGCTAGTATTTCACGGGCGGCTCAGGCGACTTTCTCGCCGCGGCGCTGCCGAAGCTGCTTCAGCCGCTCCTCGAGGATCTCTTCGAGCTCCTCGGTGGAACGACGCTCCAGCAGCATGTCCCAGTGGGTGCGCGCGGCCTTCTCCGGCTCCGCGTCCGGCTTGCTGCCATCGACCAGGACGCCCTCTTTGCCTGTGGGGGAGGTCCAGGTCGCGGGGATCTCTGCCTCAGCGGAGAAGGTCACGACGATGCGCTCACCGTCTTCGCACACATACTCCACGTCCTGGCGAGGAGCGGGCTCCACGCCCTGCTCTGTTTCCATGGACTGGGCGCCCAGGCGCATGCCGCGAAGGCTACGATCACTCATTGCTGCTCTCCTTCAGGAGGTACTAGGGAACTTATACGCGCAAACGCCAGAACGCAGCGCATTATTCCTGGAGCCGGACGGCAGCTCAGCGCTGTCCCCAGTTCTGCTGTTCGCCCCAGTCACGCGCCTGCTCTCCCCAGTCACGGTGCTGGTTTCCCCACTGCTGACCGGGCTGAGGGCGTTGGCCCTGCTGACCCTGACCCTCCTGACCCTGGCCCTGCTGACCCTGCGGGTCGTGCCCCGACTCATGCTGTGCCTGCCGTTCGGCGGCCTGCGCTGGATCTGCGCTGTCGAATTCTGCTGCCGGGGAGGAGCTGGACGGCGGCAGGGCTTCGGTGGGTGCGGAGTCCGCCACGCGCTGCAGCGCATCGGATCCGGCGTCCGCGGGGCCACCGGCCGCGCGGTCAGCGGCAGTCCGAGCATTGCCGGTCTCAGCCTTGCGGGCCTCATCCTCCAGGGCCTGAGCGCTCTCGTAGTGAGGGTTCTCATCGGTGACCGACGTCGACCTGGCGGATTCCGCGAGACTGGCGATCGCATCCGAGATCGCCGGCTTGCCTCGCCGCTGGCTGGCCTCGGCCTCCTTCTCGCGGCGGCGTTCCTTCAGCCGCTCTGACCGCGCCGAGCGTTCGGCTTCGCGATCCTCCGCCGACCGGTGATCGGTGGCGTCCCCGCGTTCACCGCTGAACGCCCCGGAGAATGACTTCAGGGCGTCACCGAACTCGCCCGGAATGACCCACATCGTGTTTGAATCGCCTTTGGCGAGCTCAGGAAGAGTCTGCAGGTACTGATAGGAGAGCAGCTCTGGGCCGGGCTCGGAATCGTGGACGGCGGTGAAGACGGTCTCAATGGCCTGAGCCTCCGCGTTGGCCGCGAGAATGCGGGCCTGCGCCTCGCCTTCGGCGGCGAGGATGGCGGCCTGACGTTCTCCTTCTGCGGTCAGAATGGCCGACTGCTTGGTTCCCTCGGCGGTGAGGATCGCCGCGCGACGATCCCGCTCGGCGCGCATCTGCTTCTCCATGGAGTCCTGGATCGACATCGGCGGCTCGATGGCCTTCAGCTCGACTCGGGCCACCCGGATTCCCCACCGGCCGGTCACCTTGTCCAGCTCGCCCCGCAACTGCCCGTTGATCTGATCACGGGAGGTCAGCGCTGCCTCAAGGTGCATTCCGCCGACGACGTTACGCAGCGTCGTCGTGGTCAGCTCCTGGACGGCGTGGATGTAGTTCTGGATCTCGTA
>DXGD01000051.1 GCA_019114115.1 Candidatus Nesterenkonia stercoripullorum | reverse complement strand
CGCTGATCCCGTCCCCGAGGATATTCAGCTCAGCGTCGGTCACCAGCGCCGCCACCTCGATCAAGACGTCTGTATCAGGGTCCAGCCCAGTCATCTCACAATCGATCCAGACCATGTGGCCGGCCCAGGATTTGCCGCCGCCGGAGCGCGTGGCGGAGGAACCAGCGGAGGATCCCGCAGCTGGAACCGCCGCGGAGCCCGTATCAGGACCCTCCGCAGCGGTATTGGCGGAGGTGGCATTGTCGGCTGTCTCGTCAGTATGCACGAAGCCACTCTACCCAGGCTCGGCCGGCTCTGCTCGTCCCGGCCGATGGTAAATTCATAGACAATGACTGTTGAGCTGGATGCCGGGGATTCCAGCCCCGGCACAGGTGGTGACGCGGGGCACTCCAGGCTCAGCAGATTCAGGCTCTGGGTGCTGCGCCGTTTCGCCCATATGCGCGCCTCCACCTATCCGGCCACAGCCCGCGGACCCATGGTCGAAGGGTTCATTGGCTCGCTGCTGGTGCTGTTCGGCTCGATCGGCGTCGGCTGGCTGCTCAACATCTCGCCGATCACGCGTCACGCATGGGTCATTCCACTGCGCACGGAGCCGATCGGCGTCGTCCTGGCGACGACGGCGCTCACGCTGGGCTGCTGGATCATGTTCCGAGCCTGGCTGCGTCTAGGAAGAGCGCTGAGCAATCCCGACCGCCAGACTCACGGCGGCAGATGGAGGCCCGGTGCTCTCAAGACCGTCAGTATCGCCACAGCTCTGTGGTCGGCGCCGCAGCTGCTCGCGCTGCCGATCTTCTCACGGGACGTCTTCGCCTACCTGAACCAGGGGCGGCAGGTCATCGCCGGACAAGACCCCTACACCTCCGGCGTCTCGTCCTTGGAGAACTGGTTCCATCTCGGCACGGACATCACCTGGGCCGAGTCTGAGACCCCGTACGGCCCGCTGTTCCTGTGGCTTGAAGCCGGCGTGATGCGGGTGACTCCAGAGCAGCCAGATCTTGCGATCTTCCTGTTCCGGCTGGCCTGCGCGGCCGGAGTCGGCATGATCATGGTCTATGTGCCCAAGATCGCGCGCCTCCACGGGGTCGACGGCGCCAGGGCGCAGTGGATCGCCGTCGCCAATCCGCTGCTCATCATCAGCTTCATCTCCTCCGCCCACAATGACGCGATCATGGTCGGTTTCGCGCTGGCCGGCGTCTACGCCGCGGCTCACGGCAGGGGAGTGCTGGCCACGCTCTTGGTCACCGTATCGATCGGCATCAAACCCATCACGATCGTGCTGCTGCCGTTCATCGGCCTGCTCTGGGCGGGGCCGGGAGCCAGCTGGCGACGACGATTCTTCCACTGGGGCGTGACCGCCGCGATCGCCGGGGGCGTCATGGTCGCGGTCGGGCTGGTCCAAGGGTTCGGCTTCGGCTGGCTCAGCGTCCTGGCCGGCACAGGCACCGGAAGCGTGTTCTGGTCACCAGTGGGCATCGTGGAAGGCTGGTCGCGCAGCCTGCTCGACATCTTCGGCCTGCCCTCGGAGTGGGTCTCCGACGCGCTGAAGCTCGGCGGGCGGGTCCTTTCGGTCATCGTCGTCCTGGTGCTGATGTTCAAAGGCAGCGATAGGCATGTCGTCCAGCGGATGATGTGGGCGTTCACCGCCCTGGTCGTCCTGTCTCCGATCATCCAGCCGTGGTATCTGCTGTGGCTGCTCCCGTTCTTCGCGGTGACCGGCATACGTCAGGACTGGCAGTTCAAGTGGGTCGTGTTCACGGTCGCGTTCTTCCTCGCCTTCGGCGCTTTCGACCAGCTCTCCATCTGGCAGTTCCTGGAGATGGACCAGCAGATGATCGCCCTGTCGCTGGCGATCTCCTGGCTTGCGATCCTGTGGATGGGCTTCTTCGACCGCGGCACGCGCTGGGTCGTCTGGGAGGGCTGGAATCTGCCGTTCGTCACCCGCTTCCTGTCCCGACGCGCAGCGGAACAGAGGTGATCCGGGTGCGCAACAATCCGATCTCCACGCTGGCCTTCCGTATCCGCTACGCGCTGGGCCGATTCCCCGGCACCTCCTGGCTCATCGGCGGTGCGGAGGCGGAGAGCTCGCACACGCTGCGTCAGGGCATGCTCGCCTCCGTGCTCATCATGGTGGGCTCCTGGGGCGTGGGGTGGCTTCCCATGACGCCTGGCTCTCTCCTCGCCGCGAACCCGCTGTTGCTGCCGCTGCGCACGACGACGAGCGGCGCCGTCGTCTGCGCCGTGCTGCTGATCCTCGGTGCCCTGCTCCTGCTGCGATCCTGGCTGCGGCTGTCTCAGCGGGTCGGCCGCTGGGACGAGGCCGCCACCGGAGTCATGACGCGGGCTCTGCTGATGTGGGGCGCGCCGCTGCTGGCGACTGTGCCGATCTTCTCCCGCGACGTCTTCTCCTACCTCGCGCAGGGACGCCTGCTGCACGCCGGGCTGAACCCCTATGAGTCGGGCGTGTCGCAGCTTCCGGGCTGGTTCATGGAGGGAGCCGACGGTCTGTGGGCCGAGTCGCCCTCGCCCTATGGACCGCTGTTCCTGGTGATCGCGCAGCTGTTCTGGTTCATCTCCGGGGGAGTGCCGGAGGTGGCGATCCTGCTGTTCCGTATGGTGTCCGTGGTCGGCATCGCGCTGATCGCCTACGCAGTGCCGCGCCTGGCCAGAGCATTCGGCTCGCAGCCGGCGTGGGCGCTGTGGGTGTGCCTGCTCAACCCGCTGAGCCTGCTGGTGTTCCTGCCTGCGGCGCACAACGACTCCCTCATGATCGGGCTCATGATGACCGGCTGCTGGCTGGCTCTGTGCAAGCGCCGGCTCTTCGCCGTGCTGGCCCTGGTCGCCGCGATCGCCGTGAAGCCCACCGCGATGGTCGTGCTCCCCTTCGCCGTGCTGCTGAGCCTGGACAGCACCCGAAGCTACCTGCTGCGCTTCCGTGAGTGGGCCTTCGGTGGGGTCATCGCGATCGGCTTGCTGGTGGCCGGAGGATACGCCCTGGGCATCGGCCTGGGCTGGGTCACTGCTTCGCTGGGAGCAGGCGGAGCGATTCCGCAGACAGCACCCGTCGGACTGCTCGGCACCGGAATCGGCATGCTCGTGGCGCCGCTGACCGGGTCTGACGTCGAATCGGTGGCGCAGATCGTGTACGCGGCTGCGCGCGCGGCGGCCGCGGTCCTGCTGATCTTCATGCTGCTGCAGCCGCGCCTGGGCAATCCTGTCCTGTGGTCGGCCTACGGTTTGGCCGCCGTGGTGCTGAGCTCCTCGATCATCCAGCCCTGGTACCTGTTGTGGGTGCTGCCGCTCTTCGCCGTCGTCCATGTGTATCGCGGGCCGATACTGATGCTGGTCACCGGGATCGTGACGGCGATGGTGCTGATGTCGACGGTCGGCCAGCTCTCGGTGGCGCAGTGGGTGGACACGCGGGTGGTGATCGGCTCGGCGGTGAGCGTCGCGCTCGTCTATCTCATCTATATCGTCTTCTTCGACCCGAATACATCCGACCTGTTCGATGTGAGGCAACGCTCACAGCGCTGGAATACCGCGGATGGGTGGCTCAGGCTGAGAAGATTGTCCACGCCCCACACCTCGTGGACCTCACGGGCCGGGGAACCCGCCCCACCGCGAGCTGCCGCCCCTCGGAGCATCTCTCCGACACCCCAGCCGGGGCAGGAGTCCGACAGCCCACCTGAGAGGCCTACTGCGTGAGAACTTCCAGCGCCAAGCTGATGTGGCTGCTCATCGCGACGACCGTTCTGGCCGCAGCGCTCTCCATCGTGGCCGTCCAGTGGTGCCGCGTCAATGGCTGGAGCGACCCGGACCAGCACATTCACATGTGCTACTCGGACTTCTCCCTGCTCTTCACCGAACGTGGCCTCAGCGCGGGGAGCTTCCCGTTCGTCGACGACGTCCCTCAAGGCCAGGTCATGGAGTACCCCGTGCTGATCGCCATGGTCGCAGGCGCCATCGCGTGGCTCGTCCCCGGTACCGGCGACGGCGCGGAGCGGACCCTGCTCTTCTACGACCTCAACCACCTGGCCGTCATCCTGTGCTGGATCGCCGTCGTCATCATCACCGCGCTGTCGGCGGGACGACGCCGCGGCGATGCGCTGCTGGTCGCGCTGGCTCCGGGCATCATCCTGAGCATCTCCATCAACTGGGACATGTGGGCCGTCTTCCTAGGCGGATTTGCGCTGCTGCTGTGGGGACGGGGGAGGACCGGGTGGGCCGGGATCCTGATCGGCCTCGGTACGGCGATGAAGCTGTATCCGCTGTTCTTCCTGGGCGCGATCCTGGTGCTGTGCGTGCGGGCCGGCAAGATCCGGCCGCTACTGGTCGTCACCGGCTCGGCCGTGGTCACCTGGCTGGCGGTGAATGTGCCCTTCATGCTGACATCTTTCGAGCAATGGTCGACCTTCTATCGCTTCTCCTCCGAGCGCGATGTCAGCTACTCCTCGATCTGGCTGGCGCTGGAGTGGCTGCCCCTGGACGGCTCGGACTTCTCGCTGCTCTCCAACGGCTTGTTCCTGCTGTGCTGTCTGGGCATCGCGTACCTGGGCTGGTCGGCACCGGTCGCACCACGCATGGCCCAGCTGTGCTTCCTGATCGTGGCCAGCTTCAACCTGCTGGGCAAGGTGTACTCTCCGCAGTTCGTGATGTGGCTGATCCCGCTGGTCGTGCTTGCCTATCCGCGGCTGCGAGCGTTCATCGTGTGGCAGATCGTGGAAGTCTTCCACTGGGGCGCAGTGTGGATGATGAGCGCGAGGGTGACGACGGCCGGTGAGTTCGGCGGCAGCTCGCCGCTGATCGATGTGGCCTACAGCGTCGGGATCACAGCGCACGTGCTGGTCGTGGGCTATCTTATGGTCCAGGTGATCAGGGATATTCTGAATCCAGGACGGGATAGGGTGCGTCAGGCTCAACGTGATGCGGGGGAACGCGAGGACCCGCTGGCCGGGGTGCTCACGGGCGCGGACGACGTCGTCGTTCTCGGCCGCGGACGGAGAGATCGGGTGGGGGAGGTGCGCTGATGTGCGGACGGTATGTGATGGCCCTTCGAGCCGGTGATCTCGCCGATGCTCTCGACGCGGACATCCTGGACGGCCTTGAGCTGCGTGAGTCCTGGAACATCGCGCCGACGACGCCGGTGCCGATCCTCGTCGATCGCGGCAGCGACCGCCGGGAGCTCCATGTCGCGCGGTGGGGGCTGCTGCCGGGCTGGGCGAAGGACCGGACGTTCAGCTCGCGGACGTTCAACGCGCGCTCTGAGACGGTGCTGAGCAAGCCTGCGTTCCGTTCGGCCGTGCGTCGTCGTCGGTGCGGCGTGCCGGCGCAGGGGTACTACGAATGGCGGACGACTACGGACCCCGACACGGGCAAGGCGACGAAGCGGCCCCATTTCGTGCAGCCGGCAGACGGCTCGCTCATCCTGTTCGCCGGGCTCTACGAATGGTGGCAGGATCCGGCGCTGGTCGCCACTGGCGATGAGGCACCGTGGGTCCTGTCGACGACGATCCTGACCGGACCCTCGCCTGAGTCCTCGCCCCAGCTCGCCCAGCTGCACGATCGTATGCCGCTGGCCATGGCCGAAGAGACGGCAACGCAGTGGATGAGCCCCGGCGAGCTTCCCCGTGACGAGACTGAAGCGTTGGTTGATCGGGTCCGGGCTGAAGCCGAGACAGTGGCCGGCCGGTGGACGATCACAGAAGTGGGCTCAGCCGTGGGCAACGTCCGCAACGATTCGCCGGAGCTCACCGCGCCGGTCGAGAAGCTGTTCTGAGGAGTTCATGCTCGTGATGCTGGGCGTCATCGCCCCCATGTTCTTTGTCATTGTGATCGGATACCTGGCCGGATTCACCCGCCGTTTCTCCGGGCACGAACCCAGTATCCAAGGGGTACTCAACAGCTTCCTGTTCTACTTCGCCCTGCCCAGCTTTCTCTACACTGCCGTGGTGGAGGCTCCTCCGACGGCGGGGTTCCCGGGCGTCTCGGTGCTGATCGCGGGGTTCATCCCGGTGGCTCTCGCCGTCGCCGTCTTTTATGCCTGCCGGCTGCTGGGCCAGAAGTCCTGGGCTGGAGCGGGGCCCGTCTCGCTCTCGGCGACGTTCGGGAATGTGGGGTATTTCGGCATTCCCATCACGATCAGCGTGCTCGGGCCAGAAGCCGGGCTGGCCGCAGGGATCCTGCATATGGTGCACAACCTCATCTTCATGAGCGGCTACCCCGTGGTCCGCACTGCCGTGAACAGTGCGCAGGCCGACGACGGCGCAGCCCGGCCCGGCGGATTCGCGCACCTCTGGCGCACCCGCCTCTGGCCCATCGTGCGCCGGGCGATCCTGCTCAACCCGGTCGTGCTGGCCATGACGGTCGCCCTCGTCGTCGTGTTCACTCCGCTTCAGATGCCGGACCTGGTGGAGGAGTCGCTGGGCCTGCTGGGCCAGATCGCGGTGCCGCTCGCGCTGTTCTGCGTGGGCCTGGCCATGCATCCGGCGATCGCGGGCCTGCGCAGCGGGGGAGTGCCCAAGCGCGCAGTAGGGCTTGGCACGGCCGTGAAGGTTCTTGCCTTGCCGGCACTGACTTACCTCGCGGTGCTGCCCCTGGCAGGCCAGCTGGGCCCGATCTGGGGAGGCACGCTGATCCTCATGGCCGCCATGCCCTCATCGACGACCGTCTTCGTCTTCACCCGGGAGTACGACGGCGACGCCCGCATGGCGGCATCCATCCTGGTCGCGACGACTGTCGCGGCGCTGGTGACGCTGCCGCTGATCGCTGAGTTCATGCTGGTGTAGCGGATCGGCAGTCGCCGTTGAGGAGGGTGATGAGCGATGTCGGGGCGCGGTCCTGCACGCGCCGCCGAACCCGTCACGACCACTTTACGACCACTTTATTTTGTGCGGAATTGAAGGT
>DXGD01000485.1 GCA_019114115.1 Candidatus Nesterenkonia stercoripullorum | reverse complement strand
GGTTCCCTCGGGTGACTCGCATGACCACCTGACCGAGGCCGCGCAACGGATGTCCATCGTCCTGGCCCACCGCGTCCTTGACGGGCTCCACGCCGATTCCGTCGCTCCGGACGATCGCGGAGCCTCGCGGGCCGCGGTCCAAGAGCTGTTGGAGGCGGGGCACCGTCGCATCGCATTCCTGGGGGACCTCGGGTTCATCTACAACATCCAACAGCGCTACGAGGGATTTCTGGAGGCCCACTCCGCCGCCGGGGTTCCGGTCTGCGAATCGCTCATCGTCTTCGACAGCCGGTCGGCCGAATCCGCGGCAGAGCGCGTCACCGCCCTGCTGAACACAGAGCAGCCGCCGACGGCGATCTTCGCCTCGAACAACCTCAACTGCCTCGGCACGCTGGTGGCGCTTCGGGAGGCGTCCGGCCGGCGCGGAAGCGGGGGTCCCGCGGGGGTGGACGTCATCGGCTTCGATGCCCTGCCCGAGGCGAAATACATGGACGTCCCGGTCACTCTGCTCAGCTACGACCAAGACGAACTCGGGCAGCGCGCGGCGTCGCTGCTGGTGGAGCGCGCAGCCGGACGCCACCACGAGCCACAGCACGTCATCGTCCCGGTGACGGCACAGCGAGCGGGGTTCACCTCTTGACATGACAGCGCTGTCGTGTGATTTTGGACACACTCACATCACGCGAATCAGCGGAGGTCGTACGTGCCTGAGCACCCGAAAACGCCATCGGCAGGAGTGAGCCGTCGCAGCCTCCTGCGGTTCGGCGCCGGAGCGGCCGCGCTGCTGCCGATAGGCTTCGTCACAGCCTGTGGGGCAGGTAGTTCACGGGAGGCGGAGACAGTCAGGATCGCCTACCAGCAGTTCGGCACCGGCGAGTTCTGGGCGAATTGGATCGATGCCGCCGCCGAGAAATTCACCGCCGCATTCCCTGACCTCAGCGTGGAGCCTGTGCCCATCGTGGCGGCTGAGAACGATTACTTCACCAAGAACGAGCTGCTCATGTCCTCGCCGCGCACCTCGCCGGACATCGCGTATGAGGATATGTTCATCCTGCTCTCCGACGTCTCCGCTGGCTATCTCCAGCCGATCGACCAGTTCGTGGAGAACTGGGAGCCGTGGTCGTCGATCGCCGAGGCCTCGAGCGAGGCAGTCGTGGCGGAGGACGGCCGCATCTACGGAGTCCCCACCCACACGGACACCCGCGCACTCTGGTTCAACAAGGAAGTGCTCTCAGACGCCGGCCTGCCCGAGGACTGGGCCCCGGGGACCTGGGACGACGTCTTAGACGCCGCCCGCACTATCAAGGATCAGCTCTCCGAGGTCGCCCCGTTCTTCATGTTCTCCGGGAAAGCCCAGGGTGAGAAGGCCTCGATGCAGGGCTTCCAGATGCTTCTCTACGGGACGGGCGCCACGCTCTATGACGAGGACACTCAGATGTGGAACGTCGGCTCGGAGGGCTTCCTGCAATCGCTGGAGTTCATCCGCACGATCTTCCAGGAGGAGCTCACCCTGAGCGTCTCCCAGCACCTGGATCCGAACATCGAGGAGACCATCTTCGGGCGCTACCTCCCAGAGGGCCAGCTCGGCATCCAGCTGGACGGCTCGTGGGTCTCGCAGAACTGGACCGACGGCGGGGCCCGGCCCTGGCCGGAGTGGACCGACACCATGGGACTGGCCCGGATGCCCACCCGCGACGGCGGCGGGAACGGCTGGGTGACGGTTTCCGGCGGCTGGTGCCTGACCATCCCGGAGTACGCGACGGACCCGAAGACAGCCTTCTCCTTCATCGAGCAGCTGTGCGAGACCGAGACCCTGCTGGACTTCACCATCGCGAACAACTACATCACCGTGCGCGAGGATATCGCCGAGGACGAGCGCTATCTGACCTACTCGCCGACCGTGGAGTTCTTCACCGAACTGCTCGACGGCGCGTTCTACCGGCCCGCGCTGCCGGCCTACCCGGAGGTGTCCAATGCGATCCAGGACGCGATGGAAGCCGTCATGACGATGTCGCAGGAACCGGAGCAGGCGCTCGCTTCCTATGATGCAGCGGTCAAAGGCATCGTCGGCTCCGAGAACGTTCAGGATTCCCCTCGATGAGCGCCCCGATGCCCGCAGCCCCGTCCGCTGAGGACCACGCCCTCCAGCAACGACGACGTCGCAATGCCAAGACCATAGGAAATGCGCTGACATGGAAGCGCTCCGTTCCGATGGTCCCCGCGGCCGTCCTGCTGCTCCTCTTCATGGCCGGTCCCATCGTGTACTCGCTGTATCTGGCGTTCACCGACGCCGCGATCCGCGGCGAGGGTGCCGATGAGACCTCGTTCGTCGGCTTCGACAACTTCGTCGACGCTTTCACCGACGAGCAGTTCTGGAACTCCGTCGGCCTGACCCTCATCTTCACGCTGATCTCCGCGATCATCGGGCAGAATCTGCTCGGCCTCTTCCTGGCGCTGCTGATCGAGAAATCTCACCGGCTGGTCTCCCGGATCATCACCGGCATCATCGTGGCGGCGTGGATCCTGCCCGAGGTGGTGGCAGGCTATCTTCTCTACACCTTCTTCTCGGAGGAGGGGAGCCTCAATGCGATCCTCGGGGTATTCGGCATTCCGCCCACGGATCTGCTGTTCACGCTGCCGATCGTCGCAGTTGCCTTCGCCAATATCTGGCGGGGGACGGCGTTCTCCATGCTGGTGTACTCCGCGGCCCTGAGCAGCGTTCCCTCGGATGTCCATGAATCCGCTGCGATGGATGGGGCCGGGCCGCTGCGCCGGCTGTGGTCGGTCACGATCCCTCTGCTCCGCCAGGCGATCGCGACGAACCTGATGCTCATCACGCTGCAGACGCTCTCGGTGTTCGGCCTCATCTTCATCATGACCGGCGGCGGGCCCGCTCAGCAGAGCCAGACGCTGCCGCTGTACATGTACGAGCAGGCGTTCTCCTTCGGGCAGCTCGGTTACGGCACGGCAGTGGCCCTGCTCCTGCTGCTGATCGGTGCCGCAGCGTCCCTGCTCTATCTGAAGCTGCTGCCTGAGGAGGAAAAACGATGACGCAGACATCCCAGGCCACGGCGGCAGCCAAGGGTTCGCCGACGAAAGGTCCCGCGGGGGGCAAAGGGCCGCGGCAGCGGCTGAGCGAATCGGCCTCCTCGATCGTGATGATTCTGATCGGCGCGCTCTTCGCCGTTCCTCTGCTGTGGGTGCTCTTCGCTTCCTTCAACACCGAAGCATCGCTTGCTGTGGAGTGGCCCGACCAGTGGAGCCTGGGGAACTTCGCGGCGATCTGGAACGCCGAGACGACCTTCAGGCCGATCCTCAATTCGCTGATCCTCTGCGGCGGAGCCACGGTAGTGACGATGACGGCGGCCGTCCTCTTCGCCTATCCCATGTCGCGCTACCGTTTCACCGGCAAGCGCCCGCTGCTGCTGACCATCATCTTCGCGACCGGACTGCCCATCACAGCGGTCATGATCCCGGTGTACTCCCTGTTCGTCCAGGTGAACCTCATCGACTCGATGATCGGGGCGATCCTCTTCCTCGGCGCCTCGTCCCTGCCCTATGCGATCTTCCTGACGAAGGGGTTCATGGACGCCGTCCCGGTGGAGATCGAGGAGAGCGCATGGGCAGAGGGGGCAGGCGTGTACCGCGCGCTGTGGTCGGTGGTCATACCGCTGATGAGATCCGGACTCTCCGTGGCGACGATCTTCACGTTCGTGATGATGTGGGGCAACTTCTTCGTCCCGTTCATGCTCCTGCTCAGCCCTGATCAGCTGCCCGCGGCGGTCACGCTGTACACGTTCTCCTCGCAGTACGGTCAGATCGCCTACGGCCAGCTCGCCGCATTCTCGCTCTTCTACTCGCTCCCGGTGATCGTGCTCTACATCTTCCTGGGCAGGAACCTCGGCCTCGGCTTCGCCGCCGCAGGCGGGGTCAAGGGCTGAGGCAGGGCAGCGCAGGTGCTGGCACGTACTCCGCGTGCCGTCCCCGGCGGCGTCCGCGTCCCGGCTCGGTCCGGCTCAGTCGGACTCCCGGGCCGGAGTGCGAGTCCCGGCCTGCACAGCACTCACTGAGATCTCGTCGGTCATCACGCGGCGCAGGCGATCGGAATCGGCTTCGGATTCCTCCAGCGCCTCCTCGAGTTCAGCTCGCGTCTGCGTGTTCTCCGGCACGGCAGGATCCTCGCACTGTTCCTGAAGGTCGTGGAGGCGTTCCCGCCGGTCAGAC
>DXGD01000484.1 GCA_019114115.1 Candidatus Nesterenkonia stercoripullorum | reverse complement strand
CTCCTATGTCTCCCCTGTGGCCGAAGCCGTCATCGCCGGAGCCGGGTCGACCGGCTACCGCTTCGCCATCGAGCACCTGGCCGCGTATCTGAGCAGCTAGAGAGCGGCAGCTGAGGCGCAGCAACCCCAGGTCAGGACAGCCCTAGCGCTGCACGCACTGCCCGGTGCTCACCGTCTCGGTGAAGCTCTCGGGCGAGGTCAGCACCTCACCGGCTTCTGCGGCGGTGACGGCGAAGCCCACGGAATCGCCTTCGACGGCACGCGCGAAGACCACCCCGGCGACATCGCCCTCCTGGCTGACCAGGGGGCCTCCTGAATTGCCCTGCCGGACGTCGGCATTGACCTGGTAGACCTCCAGCTCACTGGGAGATCCGCCATAAATGTTGTTCACCACGGACACGTCCCGGCCCTGCACCGTCGCGGCGCCGGCCGAGAACGGGCCGCCGGCAGGGTACCCCATCACATATCCGGAATCTCCTTGCGCGAGGGGCTCTGAGACCTCGAGAGAGGGGCTCTCCAGCGAGTCGACGGCAAGCACTGCCAGATCCCGCTCAGGGTCGAAGTACACGGCCCGTCCGGGAAGGACCTCACCATTGGGCATCTCCACGGTAGGAGCGGTGATCCCGGCGAGGACATGGGCATTCGTGACGATGCGGTTGTCAGAGACAGCGAATCCGGAGCCCGTCTGAGACTGCCCGCACTGCTCGGCCACGCCGCTGACCCGCGCCACTGAGGCGGCCGCACTCTCGGCCGCCTCAGAGAGCTCGGTGTCACTGGGGGCCTCGGCAGCATTCGGGGCGATCAGCTGGGCGATCTCGGGGATATCCGAGGCCGTCACGGCACTGCGCACTTCAGCGAACCAGGCCTCGATCGGCTCCGGCACTCCGGCGTCGATGGTCTGCACGACGCGCGACTGATTGAGCTGCTGGTTCACTGCCGGGAATCCCATGGCCGAGAGCGAGAAGGACAGCACCGCAATGGCGAACGCCGCCACTGCGAGGTTCAGCACACCGCCGATCAGCGAACCGAACACCCGCAGTGCAGGTGACCTGAAGAGGCCGCCGACCCGTCCGCCGATAGCGGAACCGATCGCGTGGCCGACGATCACCAGCAGGATCGCGACGGCGACGACCGCCACCACGCGCCACACGGGCTCCCCGACCCATTCAGCGACCCGCGGGATGGCGAAGAAGGCTGCCGCCAGTCCCACGACGAAGCCGAGCGCCCCGCCGAGCGTCGCCCACAGACCGCGTCCGAGACCGATGATGAGGAACCCCAGGAGGACAATCACCAAGATGACGTCGAGCAGGATGGCTCCCATGTCAAGATACTCCTCAGCGGTGGGGGCGCATCGCGCCGTGAATACGGGAACCACCAGAATGCCACATCGAGCTAGGAGCGATCCTGGATATTTCCGCAGAACTGCGCGGATCCGTTTCCACTGCCACGGCCGACCTGATAGTTTCATAGGACACGGAACGGCCATTTCACCACAGGAAGCACGGATGTCTCATGGATCTTGAAGTACTTCGCCGCGCCCCCCTCTTCGCGACACTCGATGACGATGTCTTCACTGCTCTGACCAAGCAGCTCAACGAAGTGGACCTATCCCGCGGGGCCTCCATATTCCACGAGGGCGATCAGGGTGACGAGCTGTATTTCATCGTCTCCGGCAAGATCAAGCTCGGGCGGGCCACCCCCGATGGTCGAGAGAACCTCCTGGCAGTTCTGGGGCCGGGCGAAATCTTCGGCGAGATGGCGCTGTTCAACCCCGCGCCTCGTACCGCCACCGCCACCGCAGTCTCCGAGACCCGGCTGGCCGGGCTGAAGCACACAAGCCTGCGCGAGGTCATCACAGCTGCCCCCGAAGTATCCGTACAGCTGCTGCAGGCACTCGCCCAGCGCCTGACCCGCACGAACGAGTCGCTAGCCGACCTCGTCTTCTCCGATGTTCCCGGGCGTGTCGCCAAAGCGCTGCTGGACCTGGCCGACCGCTTCGGCCGCCCGGCACCCGATGGCGTCCTGGTCGCCCATGAGCTCACCCAGGAAGAACTGGCCCAGCTCGTCGGCGCTTCCCGCGAAACCGTGAACAAGGCTCTGGCAGAGTTCGTCCAGCGCGGTTGGCTGCGACTTGAGGCTCGCGCCGTCGTCATTCTCGACATTCAGCGCATCCGCCAGCGGTCCCGTTGAGCGGAGACACTGGCTGAGCGGAGAGTTCGGCCGAGCGCCGACGCTGACTGAACAGCCCCTACACTGAAAGCTGTGCCCGGGCGGGATGGTCGATCCCGTCCGGGCACAGCTTTCTCACCGTGGATGAGGCTCAGCGCACTGGCGGGTAGTAACGGAAGAACTTCCGTACCGTACTCAGCTGAGCAGCGCGAAGCAGCGCACGACGACGCACACCGCGATCTTCGCGGTAGAAGAACGGGTTCTTCGTACCGTGACGGCGCAGCACCCGGCGCAGGTGTGCCCTGCGCTGGGGCTCACCGGCGTACCGTGCGGCCAGCCAGCCCGGCAGGACGGTGTAGACCACTTCGTCCTGGTCCTCCACGCGTTCACCCGGCTGCGACGTGAGCTCGCCGTCGATCCAGTCACGCACGTAGTACTCGGCCGGGTTGTTCCCTGCCCCGGTGACGTAGTGGCTCGACCGGCCCAGCCGGGGATTGAGCTCGAAGAACTTCGTGCGCCCGTCGCGCGGATCGTACTTCAGGTCGAAATTGGCGTAGCCCACCCAGCCCAGAGCGCTGAGGATCTTCTGCGCCTGATCGACCGCCTCAGAGTTCTTGCCGGTCAGAATGACCGAGGGGTTGCCCAGCGCATTCGGCGAGTGGTCCTCCACGACCGTTTCACCCCATGAGGCGAAGCGAACGCGCGAGTCCTGATCGCAGTAGCAGGTCAGGATGCGCATGTTCTCGTCGTCGCCGGGGACCTCCTCCTGGATGACGAAGGTCTTGGTGTATCCGGCGTCGGAGACGGCCCCGAGCAGCTGTTCGAGCTCTTCCGGAGTCTCAACGCGATGGACCTTCTGCTTGCCTGCGAACTCGGTCCAGTACCAGGCCGTCACATCTGCGGGTTTCGCCCAGACGGGGTACGTCAGATCCACCGGTACCTGCTCTTCCCACCGGCCGGAGAAGTCGACGACCCGTGTCACCGGCTGGTCGACGCCGAGACGTTCGGCCAGTGCGGCGAAATTGTCCTTGATCGTCCCGGCATCGAACGTCGCCTGATCCACATAGGGAACGACGAAGTCCTCGCCCAGGCTCTCGCGCAGGGCGATGATCGCCTGGACCGTCGAGTCGATCGCGCCCAGCAGCAGAATGCGCACTCCGTTCGCCCGAAGACGCTGCAGCGGCTCCGCCTCCAGTGCTTGGGCCAGATGCTCTGGCACCGTGCCGTTCTCGACAGGCAGATGGTGAATGATCGCGGAGTGCTTGATCATCCACATCTGGTACTTCGAGATGACGAAGGAGGAGACGCCATAGGCTTCGTGGAAGGCGCGGGCAGCGGCGTACGCCCCGGTATCGCCCCCGACGATCACAGGGGCGAAGCCGAGCCGCTCATACGGCTCGGCGGCGAATGAATCGCCCGGATCAGCGGACATGCGCGATCAGATCCACCTCGACCGGAGTGTCCAGCGGCAGCACCGCGACGCCGACGGCGCTGCGGGCATGCAGGCCGGCATCGCCGAAGGCATGCCCGATGAGCTCGGAGGCCCCATTGAGCACTGTCGGCTGGCCGGTGAAGTCGGGCGAGGACGCCACGAACCCCCCGATCTTGACGATCCGCGTCACCGAGTCGAGATCTCCGACGGCGTGCTTCAACGCCCCGATGCAGTTCAGCGCGCACCGGCGAGCCAGCTCGTAGGCCTTCTCCGGGCTCACCTCCGCGCCGACCTTCCCCTGAGCAGGCAGCTCACCATCAATGAAGGGAAGCTGCCCCGAGATATAGACCACTGAGTCAGCGATGACTGCAGGCTGATATGCCGCAACTGGCGGCACCACATCAGGGACTTCCCAGCCCAGCTCTGCGAGCCGGGTCTCTACGGCAGATGGCGTGTTACTCATGACAGATACCTCTCACTTACGGGATATCAGGTGGCATATCAGAATGACCGCGGCGGCGGCAGTTCAGGCTTTCGGACGCTTGAAGTACCCGACAGGCGCATTCCCGTCAGGGCCGGGAAGCACAGTGACGAGCTCCCAGCCCTCTTCGCCCCACTGGTCGAGGATGGCCTTGGTGTTGTGGATGATCAGCGGAATGGTCGCGTACTCCCACGCCGTGGGAGCTCCTGGGGATGATGTAGTCATATCCACAGCCTATCGCTTTCACCCCGCGGGGCTGGTGCCTGCTCAGGTAGGATGTCTCTCATGGCGTCTCGAAAGTCCCCCCTCTTTGACACCGCCACCACTATCGGGAAAATCATGACTTTCCTCGGTGTGAGTGCACTGTGCGGTGTGCTTGCTGCTGGGCTGATCTTCCCACTGGCGGCCTCCGGCGGTGCTGCGGCAGCAACGGGGCAGGAAATCCTCGACGAGATCCCGGCGGAGCTCATGGAGGAGCCGCTGAGCGTGCCCTCCACCATCTACGCCAATGACGGCACCACGGAGCTGGCGACGTTCTATGCCGAGAACCGTCAGCCGGTCGATCTCGAGGACATCTCAGACAATATGGTGGACGCGCTCATCGCCATCGAGGACGAACGCTATTACGAGCACGGCGGCGTCGACCCGCGCGGCCTCGCCCGCGCCTTCGCCCACAACGCGACCAGCGACTCCCAGCAGGGCGCCTCGACCATCACCCAGCAGTACGTCAACAACGTACTGGTCAACGCTCAGTACCTGCGTGGTGAGAGCCGTACGACGATCTCCGGGCAGAAGACCTACGCGGACAAGATCCGTGAGATGAAACTCGCCGTGGACATCGAAGACGAGATGACCAAGGACGAGATCATCGAGGGATACCTCAACATCGTCCTCTTCGGCGGCCGCAACTACGGCGTGGAGGCGGCCTCCCAGTACTACTGGGGCATCTCCGCTGCAGATCTGAGCCTGTCCCAGGCAGCCACTCTGGCCGGCATGGTGCAGTCCCCCAACGGCTTCAACCCCGAGGTGAACCCCGAGGCCTCCGAGGGGCGGCGCGACGCCGTCCTGGACGCCATGCTGCGCACCGGTGCCATCACCGAGGAGGAACATGATGAGGCCACCTCTGAGGACCTCAACCTGGAGATTCAGCAGCAGGAAGTCGGGTGCACCTCAGCTGAGCTCGGAGCCTACTTCTGCGATTACGTGCGCCGTCAGATCGAGGACAACGACGCCTTCGGCCCCACTCAGCAGGCACGCTCCGAGCTGCTGAACCGCGGCGGCCTGGAGATCACGACGACGCTCGACCCCGAACTCCAGGAAGATGCCGAGGAAGAGGTCGTCAACACGATCCCGGTCGGCGACAGCTCCGGCGCAGGCTCCTCCATCGTCTCGGTAGAGCCGGGCACCGGCAACATCCTCTCCATGGCCCAGAACACCGAGTTCGACCCTGCTGAGTCGGACGGCAATACGGAGCTGAACTTCAATGTCGATGCCGCTTACGGAGGCGGCACTGGCTTCCAGGGCGGCTCCACGCTGAAGCCCTATGTCGCTGCGGCCTACCTGGAGCAGGGCGGCGAGATGGACGACACCATCGACGCATCCACCGACTCCTGGAGCCAGTTCACGCAGTGGGACGCTCAGTGTCTGCCGAACGGCCACGCGACGATATTGGACCCCGGTGGCTGGTCGGTCGACAACGTCATCGATGGCATGAAGCGCGAGATGACCGTGGACTACGGTCTCTACTGGTCGATCAACACTGCCAC
>DXGD01000483.1 GCA_019114115.1 Candidatus Nesterenkonia stercoripullorum | reverse complement strand
ACCAACCGCGGTGGGGCCTCCACTGAGGACCTGCTCACAGTGGCCCGTGCAGTGCGAGACCGAGTGCTGGACCGATTCGGCATCGAGCTTCACCCGGAACCGGTACTGGTCGGCTGTACGCTCTGACCTGGCGCACGTGGGCCCACGCCTGGTGAGGCCCTGCTGCCGGCCGTCTCCGGAGGAGCAGGCCGGCAGCAGGGTCCCGAGAGACTCAGAGGCGTCCGATGGCGATCAGCAGCATCCGGCGCAGCGGCTCTGCCGCGCCCCAGAGCAGCTGATCGCCGACGGTGAAGGCTGAGATGTACTCAGGCCCCATCTCGAGCTTGCGGATGCGGCCGACCGGGATCTCCAGGCCACCGGTGGCGGCCACCGGGGTCAGCTGGTCCATCGTGGGCTGCTTCTCATTGGGAACGACCCGCGCCCAGGGGGACCCGTCGGCGATGATCTGCTCGATCTCCGAGACCGGGATGTCTTCGCGAAGCTTCAGCGTCAGGGCCTGTGAATGGGAACGCAGGGCGCCGATTCGCACGCACAGCGAGTCGAAGGGTATGCGTTCGCCCCGTGAGGTCACACCGGGTGCGAGGCTGTCGCCGCGTCCGAGGACCTTATTGGTCTCGACGCCGGCCTTCCACTCCTCTTTGGCGAGACCGCCACCGAGGTCGGCGTCGATCCAGGGAATGAGGGAACCGGCCAGCGGCACCCCGAACTCGCTGGTGTCCAGTCCAGTGCGCTGGGTGCTCAGGACATCGCGATCGATGTCCAGGATGGCGGCGGAAGGATCAGCCAGCTGACTGTCCACGGCGGAGTGGATGTCGCCGAACTGGGTGAGCAGCTCGCGCATATGCTTCGCGCCGCCGCCCGAGGCCGCCTGGTAGGTCATGGCAGTACCCCACTCGACGAGGTCGCGCGTGAAGAGGCCGCCCAGGCCCATCAGCATGCAGGAGACGGTGCAGTTGCCGCCCACGAACTCCTTGACACCCGCCTTCAGGCCGGCGTCGATGGAGTCCCGGTTGATCGGGTCGAGCACGATGATGGAGGAGTCTTCCATGCGCAGGCTCGAGGCGGCGTCGATCCAGATGCCCTGCCAGCCGGCAGCGCGCAGCTTCGGATAGATCTCAGAGGTGTAGCCGCCGCCCTGGGCGGTCACGATGATCGGCAGCTTCGCCAGGGCGTCGACGTCGAAGGCGTCTTGAAGCGTGCCGGTCTCGGCCTCCACGCCGTCGAGCGAGGGGGCTGCGCCTCCTGCGTTGGAGGTGGAGAAGAAGACAGGGTTGAAGTGGGCGAAGTCCCCTTCATCCACCATCCGCTTGACCAGAACGGACCCCACCATGCCACGCCAGCCGACCAGGCCCACTGACGGTGTGGCTCCGGAATCGGCGGTGAGTGTACTGGACAGCGTTGAGGGGGCGGCCGTTGATGGGGTAGCAGTCATACCACCAGGATAACGGGGATTTCCACGGCAGGCACAGATCCCTGTGGCCCAGGCCTCTTATCGGGCCTGTTTCCCCGGCAGAGATTTCCCCGGGAGTGCTTCTGCGATGCAGCTGTTCCCGGCTGTGTGAGGTCAGGCCAGTTTGCGCCTGCGTACGACGTGAGCCCAGATCCCGCAGACCACCCAGATCTGCAGCAGCACCACGAGGAACACCACGCCGGCGACGAGCTGGTCGTTGAGCACCAGCAGGAAGCCGAGAGTGGCCGTCACCAGGGCCAGGATGGGGAAGATCACATAGCCGGCGATGCCGAGGGCCAGTGGACTGGCAAACCCGGATTCATCCGCCACGGCAGTGCCCTGTGCCTCACGGTGCTCTGCTGTGCTGTCACGATGCTGCTCATTCATGCAGCGGCCTCCTTGCTGGACTGTGCCGGGGCCTCCACGCGCGGACGCGGACCGGCGGCTGTTCGGTCAACGGTCATCGAGGACCCGCCCCGGTATCGGATGCGGTGGTTCGCCGGCGAGTCTCGAATCGGTACCGCAGCCCGTTGGCTGCGGTGAGCCACCCTTCCGGTGGCTCGTGGGTCCACAGTTCCCATTCACCGGGGTCCAGCTCTGGGGCGTGCGTATCGCCGTCGACGTCGAGGTCTATCACGGTGATGACGGCGGCGTCGGTCAGCCCGGAGGAGATGGCTTCGGTGTAGACGCTGTTGCCGCCGAAGATCCACACGGGCCGGTCGGGCTCGTGCCCGGCCTCGAGGACTCGCCGGTATGCCTCGGCCAGGCACGACGCTGTCTCACCACCGGCAGCCTGGATCTCGGCCGCCCGGCTCGCGTCACCGGTGATGACCATGTTCCGGCGCCCCGGCAATGGTCGCACTGAGGAAGGGAGGGATTCCCAGGTCCGCCGTCCCATGATGATCGGGCATCCGGCCGTCATCGTCTTCAGGTGCTGGAAGTCCTCAGGCAGGTGCCAGGGCATGCCACCATCGTCGCCGATGACGCCGCCCGATGTCTGCGCCCAGATCATGGGTACGAGCGGGCGGCCGGCCGTAGCATCAGCCGAGGCAGCTGGCCGGGGCAGCAGCGCACGACGCCGTTCTCCGGGTGCGTCAATCGATCGATCAGGTGAACTCATCAGACAGCCACTGCCGCCCGGATGCTCGGGTGGTGCTCGTAGCCGACGATGTCGAAGTCCTCGTACTCG
>DXGD01000482.1 GCA_019114115.1 Candidatus Nesterenkonia stercoripullorum | reverse complement strand
AGCAGATCAACTGGATCCCGGAGAACGTCAAGCACGGTCAGTTCGGCACGTGGCTGGCCAATGCCCGGGACTGGTCCATCTCCCGCAACCGGTATTGGGGGAGCCCCATCCCCGTGTGGGTCTCGGACGATCCCGACTATCCGCGCACTGAGGTCTACGGCTCGCTGGCCGAGCTGGAAGAGGCGTTCGGGGACGTGCCCCGCAACGCTGCTGGTGAACCGGATCTGCACCGCCCCTGGATCGACGATCTGACCCGTCCCAACCCCGACGACCCCACTGGCGCCTCCACGATGCGCCGGGTCTCGGATGTGCTCGACGTCTGGTTCGACTCCGGGTCGATGCAGTTCGCCCAGGTGCACTACCCCTTCGAGAACGCCGACTGGTTCTCCTCCCACCATCCGGCGGATTTCATCGTCGAGTACATCGGGCAGACCCGTGGCTGGTTCTACACGATGCACATCCTGGCCACGGCGCTCTTCGACCGGCCAGCCTTCACCAATGTGATCAGCCACGGGATCGTGCTCGGCTCCGACGGCGCCAAGATGTCGAAGTCGCTGCAGAACTACCCCGATGTGGCCGAAGTGCTCGACCGGGACGGCTCAGATGCCATGCGCTGGTTCCTGATGTCCTCGCCGATCCTGCGCGGGGGCAACCTCATCGTCACCGAAGAGGGCATCCGCGAAAGCGTGCGTCAGGTCCAGCTGCCCATGTGGAACGCCTGGCACTTCTTCGCCCTCTACGCGAATTCTGCGCGCAACGGCGCCGGGTACAGCGCCCAGGCCGTCCGCGCGGCCGACATTGACGCCGACCCCGACAGGTACAGCCCGCTGGACCGCTATATCCTCGCCGCCACCGGGGATCTGGTCCGTTCGGCGACGGCGGCGCTGGACTCCTATGAGGTCTCCGCTGCCTGCGAGGCGCTGCGCAGCTACGCTGAGACGCTGACCAACTGGTATATCCGTCGCTCCCGGCAGCGCTTCTACGATGAGGACTTCGCCGCCTACGATGTCCTCTACACCTGCCTGGAGACGATGACCCGGGTGGCGGCTCCGCTGCTCCCGCTCATCACCGAGGAGATCTGGACCGGCCTGACCGGCGGTGACTCAGTGCATCTCACCGACTGGCCAGATGCGGCAGACTATCTGCGCGACGACGTCTCAGTCGAGCTGATGGACCTGACCCGCACGATCACCTCCGCTGGCTCTTCGCTGCGGAAGTCCACCGGGCACCGTGTGCGTCAGCCGCTGGCCGGCCTGACCGTCGCCGTCGTCGGGAGCGCCTCGCTGCAGGGCACGTACCAGCAGATCATCGCTGATGAGCTCAATGTCAAAGAGGTGCATCTCGTGGATGCCGCCGAGGTCTCCGCCGCGGACTGGGGGATCGGTCAGCAGCTGAGCGTGAACGCGCGCGCGGCCGGCCCGCGGCTTGGCCGGGACGTCCAGCACGCCATCAAGGCCGCGAAGAACGGCGAGTGGACCATCGACGACGGCGTCGTCACCGCTGGTGGCTTCACCCTGGAAGAGGGGGAGTACACGCTGAGCACGACGGTGCCGGAGGACATGGGGGAGAAAGCGATCGCAGTGCTCAGCGGCGGCGGCCCTGCTGCCGAGGGCGGCTTCCTGGTCCTGGACACAGAACTGACCCCGCAGCTCATCGCCGAAGGGACGGCCCGCGATACCGTCCGTGCGGTGCAGCAGGCGCGCAAGGACGCCGACCTCAACGTCTCAGATCGTATTCGTACCTCGATCACGGCGTCGGCATCGATCCTGGGGGCCCTGCGCGCGCACCGCGAGATGATCGCAGCCGAGACGCTGACCCTCGATTTCGCGTTCGCCGAAGACGATTCCGTGACCGAGCCGGTGATCTCAGTTGCTCCGGCGCAGTAGGCACACCGCGGGTGCAGGAGGTACCGCTGCACGAGCCACGAACGAGGAATCCGACCAGAGCCCTGAGCAGAGGAGAACGAGCCATGTCCGATGACGCACCGCAGTGCGACGCCGGCGCTGGGCCGCCTGCCATGGATGAGTTCTCCGTGGAGAGCGTGTACGCCGAGCTGCTCGCCCGCGCGCCGGAGAACGCCATGGAGCCGCGGATGGATCCGATGTTCCGGGCCATGGACATCCTGGGTGATCCGCAGCGGGCCGCGCCGGCGATCCACATCACCGGAACGAACGGAAAGACCTCCACGGCCCGCATGGTCGAGGCGGGACTGCTCGCCCACGACTTGCGTGTCGGACGGTACACTTCTCCGCATCTGTCCTCGGTGACCGAGCGGATCTGCATCGACGGTGAGCCGGCAGCCGATGAGACGTTCGTGCGGATCTGGGATGAGATCCGCCCTTTCATCACGATCGTCGACGATGAGCTGCGCGTCCGAGGCGAGGTCCCGCTGACGTACTTCGAATGCCTCACCATCCTGGCCTTCGCCGTCTTCGCTGATGAGCCGGTCGATGTCATGGTCATCGAGGTGGGACTGGGCGGGATCACCGACGCCACCAACGTCGTCGACGGCGTCGTCCAGGTCATCACACCGATCAGCCTGGACCACACGGATCTGCTGGGTGATTCCGAACGGGATATCGCCTTGGAGAAGACCGGCATCATCTCCGCCGGAGGTTTCGTGATCTCGGCTGCCCAGGTGCCTGACGCCGCTGATGTGGTGCTGGAGGCGGCGCGGGAGCAGGAGGTCGAGTTCCGGTTCGAAGGAGTCGAGTTCGGTGTGGAGTCCCGGACGCCGGGAGTCGGCGGCCAGCAGGTCACCGTCCAGGGCATCGCAGGCCGGTACCCGGATCTGCTGCTGCCTCTGCTCGGCGCCCACCAGGCGGAGAACTTCGCCGTCGCGGTGGCAGCGCTGGAGGCGTTTCTCGGTGGAGGGACCCGCGAGCTGGAACTGAGCACCCTCCAGGTGGCGTGTGAGAACATCACCTCGCCCGGACGACTGGAGACGCTGCGCGCCCATCCGAGCATCATCGTCGACGCCGCGCACAATCCTGCCGGTGTGGAGGCCAGTGCCCAGGCGCTGAAGGAGAGCTTCGGCCTGGGACAGCTCGTGCTCGTGGTCGGGATCCTCCAGGAGAAGGACGCTCGAGAGATCTTCAGGACGCTGTATGCCCAGTACAGCGATCTCACTGAGGACATCTGCCTCACCCAGTCCACATCCCCCCGGGCGATCGCGCCGGCCAGGCTAGCCGAGCTCGCTATCGATGCGGGATTCCGTGAAGAGGACCTCCACATCACCGAGCGCCTCGACGAAGCGATCGACTGGGCTGTGGGCCGGGTCGACGAGTCGGAGACGGGGCTTACCGGGGGAGTGCTGGTCACCGGGTCGATCACAGTGGTCGGAGAAGCCCGTACACTGCTGAAAGCAGATCGGCCGCAGTCATGACGACAGCGGCAGTGGACACCGCAATGAAGCCCATGTTCAGCGGAAGGAGACACGAACGGCCATGGTGAGACAGACCAGAGCCCAGCGCGAATGGCGTCCAGGCACGGTCAAGCCCCCGCGCAGCGTGAAGATCCTGTTCGCGTCCTCGGTGCTGTGCCTGGAAGCGCTGCTGATGTTCTTCTTCGGGCTGATGAGCTGGGGCCTGTATCAGAACGAATGGTTCGCCTGGTGGCTCTTCGCAGGATCCCTGGTCGTTGCGGTATGCCTCGTCCTGACCTGCGCGCTGCTGCGGCGACCAGTGGGGTACTGGATCGGCTGGGGCCTGCAGTTCGTCATCATCGCCGGTGCGGTCTTCGAGCCGCTCATGCTCGCCGTCGGCGTCGCCTTCCTGGCGTGCTGGTGGTATGCCCTGGTCAAAGGCCGGCAGCTGGATCAGGAGAAGCTCCAGCGGTTCCGCGCCGAAGAAGAATACGACCGCAGGCTCGAAGGTGCGGACCCAGAAGATGCCAACCACCGGTCCGGGACCCCGGAATCCGGAGACGATAACGAGGAGAGAACTCCATGACTGAACGCACCCTCATCCTGGTGAAGCCGGACGGCGTCGCCCGTGGCCTGACCGGGGAGATCCTCCGCCGCGTGGAGGCCAAGGGCTACCGGGTCACCGCGCTGTCCCAGATGCAGGCCACCCAGGAGCAGCTGGCCGCCCACTATGCCGAGCACGAGGGCAAGCCGTTCTACGCGCCGCTGGTCGACTTCATGCTCTCCGGACCGATCGTGGGCATCGTCGCCGAGGGCGACAGGGTGATCGAGGGCTTCCGCGCCCTGGCAGGCAGCACCGAGCCGACGACGGCGTCCCCGGGCACCATCCGCGGCGACCTCGGCCGCGACTGGGGCGAGAAAGTGCAGAAGAACCTGGTCCACGGGTCGGACTCCGTGGAGAGCGCTGAGCGGGAGATCGGCATCTGGTTCGGCTGAGGCCGGTCATCCCGGCAGCTGGCTCGTCGTGGAGGGGCTAGGCGGCGGTGGATGCCCGGCGAGCATCGTGCATGGGGCCGGGGCTGAGCGCCTCCAGGGCGCTCAGCTGGACAAGCTCGCCCGGTGCGGACGGGTCCCCTCGAGGAAGTCCACTGATACGGGGTTCAGCTGCATCCGCGTCCGCTCGTAGGCGATCTTCGCTGAGCGCGGACGGTTGTTCGCCTGATGCCCGGTGTATTCCTGATACTGGGAGGTGACCCATTCCGGGTCACCGTCGGCCAGTAGCTGACCCTGTTCGATCCACAGCGCGCGGGTGCACATCTGCTTGATTGTCCCGAGCGAGTGGGAGACCAGGAAGACGCAGCCCGCCTGAGACCTGACCTCATCGAGACGCCGTTTGGTCCGCGCCCGGAACTGGGCGTCTCCGGTATTGAGCGCCTCGTCGATGAGCAGGATATCGGGGTCCACTGCGGTCGCGATGGCGAACTGCAGTCGAGAGGACATCCCGGAGGAATAGGACTTCAGGGGCAGATGCAGCGAATCGCGCAACCCCGAGAGCTCGACGATCTGCTCGTACTTGGCTTTGGTCTCTTCGGGCGTGAGGCCCATTGCCAGGCACCCCAGGCGAATATTCTCGCGGCCCGAGAGCTGCTTCACCAAGGCCGCGTTGACGCCGAGCATGATGGGCGTCGAGGTGGCATAGACGTTCCCGCTGGTTGCCCGGATCTTGCCGGTCAGCAGTTTCATCAGGGTGGACTTGCCCGATCCGTTGGTGCCGATGACTCCCACTGACTCGCCGCGCTGCACCACGAAGCTGAGCCGGTCCAGAGCGTGCACCTCTGCCCAGCCTGCTCCGGTGACACGCTTGAACTGACGTCCCAGTCGGGTCTTCGCTGAGTTGTACTCATTGCCGGAGCGGACGCGATACACCATAGAGGCCCCGTCGACGGCGACGGCGATGTCCGAGGGGTCGACCTGCTGCGGTGCGGAATCATCGATGACGGACTCATCGCCGTCCCAGGCGGGGACAGTGGCGGGGTCGTCGTCGGGCTCTTCGACGAACTCGCCGGGAGCGTCCGGCGAATGCGCTGAGGTGGAGCCGAGGCGCTTGGCGGGCCGTGGAGCGCGGTCGGAGATCTGGGTGCTCACTTCTCTCTCCCGTATTTCTCTTCGCCCTGCCAGAAGACGATCGTCCCGATGATGAGCAGCCCGACGGCCCAGCTGGCCAGCACGATCCACCGGGAAGGATCGGCGAAGGTGTCGTAGAGCCAGGCCTGGCGGACGATGTCGAGGACGCAGTACATCGGGTTGACGTGCATGATGGCCAGTATCTCGTCTTCGAAGGGCGTCCCCTCGAACCGGTTCGTGGCGAAGAAGACCGCCGAGGTGTAGAACCAGATCCGGGTGGCGAAGGAGATCAGATGCTTGACGTCCTCATAGGCACTGACCGCGCGGGCCAGGAGCAGCCCCAGGCCGATGTTGAGCATAAAGGAGAGCGCCACCACGGGGAAGAACAGCAGCCATAGCCAGCTGACGCTGATCGGGTCATCGCCGGGCATCACGTCCCCGAGCACGAGGACCAGCAGGAACATGATGACGAATGTCGGGACGTTGCTGAACAGCTCCCGCACGCTCGCGGCCAGGGGCAGACAGGCGCGCGGGAAGTTGAACGCTTGGACCACCGATTGCTGCCCGGCAATGGAGCGGGCGCTCGAATTGATCGACGTCGTGGTGTACCGGAACATGAACACGCCGATCACCAGGTAGCCGATGAAATTGTCGACGCCTCTCGAGGTCTGCAGCAGCAGGCCGAAGACCAGGAAATAGGCGAAGCCGTTGAGGATGGGGTTCATGACCATCCACAGCCGGCCCAGTGAGTCGTTGGTGTTGGAGCTGGATACCCGCGAATGCGAATCGTAGATGATGAAGTGCCGGAAGGCCCAGACCTCACGGAGGTACTGCAGCAGCCCCGGCTTGGCCCCGACCCTGATCAGCGGGGAACCATCCAGGTGGAGGACATGCGAGCGCTCGGGGCGCGGGTCATCCACGCTGGTCAGCCTTTTCGGTGCGGCCATCACCACAGTCCTTCCACAGTTCGCGTGACGCGGGCTCTGGCCTGAAGGTCGAGCGCGTGTCAGTCTATCAGCGCGGATCGCTGAGCCGCCGGGTGTTCCCCGCCACTCGTGTCGGGGGAGCTGGTGCGGCTGCCTCGCAGCTGCCGGGCCTGTCTATCTCTGTCTTCACCCTCCGCGCTAGGCTAGCCAGAGTTGAATCGAGTTTCCAGCGGACACGGTAGGGCATACGAGGGGAAATCTGTGGCACATATCATGCCGATCTACGGCACCCGTCCTGAGGCGATCAAGATGGCGCCCATCGTCAAAGGGCTGCAGCGCAGTGAGAGCTTCCACTGCTCGGTGACGGTCACCGGCCAGCACCGGGAAATGCTGGATCAGGTCAATGAGCTCTTCGGCATCGTGCCCGATCACGATCTGAACATCATCCAGCCTCGGCAGAGCCTCAATGGCGTGCTCGCTCGTACCGTCACCGGATTGGACGAGCTGTTCTCCGCGCAGCAGCCGGATGCCGTCGTCGTGCAGGGCGATACCACCACGACCACGGCCGGCGCCATGGCCGCCTTCTATCGCGGTATCCCGGTGATCCATGCCGAAGCCGGGTTAAGGTCGTTCAATCTGTTCTCGCCCTTCCCAGAAGAGGCGAATCGGAAGATGACGTCGCAGATCAGCTCCCTTCACCTCGCGCCGACCAGCCAGTCGAGGCAGAATCTGCTGCGGGAG
>DXGD01000481.1 GCA_019114115.1 Candidatus Nesterenkonia stercoripullorum | reverse complement strand
GGCCTCGCCTACGCCGAGCATTTCCCGGAATCCATGGGCCGTTTCGTGCTGGATGGCGTCATGGACGTCTCCATCAGCAGTCATGAGCTGTCGCTGGCGCAGGCAGAAGGTTTCGAGGACGCCCTGCACCGGTACGCGCAATGGTGCGTGGAGCAGCAGAACTGCCCTGTAGAGGGCGGGGCAGACGACGTCGTCAGCGCAGTCCAGGACTTGTTCAGCGAGGTCGAAGCCGAACCGGTCGTAGGAGCGGATGGCCGCACTATCACTGCGGGCACGCTGGTCAGCGGATTCATCCTGCCGATGTACGACGCCCTGGGCTGGCCCCTGCTCTCGGAGGCACTGGAGGGCGCCCTGACCAACGATGACTACCTCGCCTTCCAGGCCTGGGCAGATCAGCAGGCGGGCCGCGGCCTGGACGGCAGCTATGACTGGAAGAGCCAGCTGGCCTTCACCGCCATCATGTGCCTGGACTACCCCATGGCCGAGGATCAGGAACGCATCGAAGAAGAGTTCGCCGAGACCTTGGAGGCGTCGCCGACGTTCGGCCCGTACCTGGGCCATAGCGGCGTGCAGTGCTCGCAGTGGCCCTTCGAGAATGTCCTTGAGCCCTGGGAGCCTGACCTGAGCGAGGCGCCCGAGATGCTGCTCATCGGCACGACGGGTGATCCTGCGACCCCGGTGGAATGGGCCGAGAACATCCACGATCAGGTGCCAAGCTCATCACTGCTCGTCTCCGACAGCGAAGGCCACCTGGCATACCGCCCCGGCAATGACTGTGTGGTCGGTGAGGTCGACGCCTTCCTCCTGGACGGCCAGCTGTTCGAAGGACGCCAGGAATGTCAGTAGATCCGGGCCGCTACCGGGACACGCTTTGACCAGTTCCCGGCGCGCGAGTAAAGTTATTGCTCGCGCCGCAATGGCGGTGCTTGAGACCTGCCACGTTAGCTCAGTCGGTAGAGCGATTCACTCGTAATGAATAGGTCGCCGGTTCGATTCCGGCACGTGGCTCCATTATGCCTGCAGGTATTCCGGAAGAGGCACGTTATGCATCTGCGCGTCGGCGCCTACGCCGTCATCACTGACGGAGAAGGACGGATGCTTCTCCCCCACTGGTCAGAGCCTGGACTGGGCTCCGGATGGACTCTGCCCGGGGGCGGCGTGGAGTTCGGTGAGGACCCGGCAGATGGCGTCCTGCGTGAGGTCTTCGAAGAAACTGGATACTCCGCCGAGCTCGATGAGCTGCTGGGCATCGACAACCTGGTCATCCCTGGTGAACGGCGCGAGGAAAAGCACCGTGGCACGCCGTTGCAGGCGCTGCGCATCATTTACCGTGCTCGCATCACCTCCGGAGAGCTTCGCATCGAGCAGAACGGCTCCACGGACGACGTCGCCTGGTTCACCCAGGCCGAAGTCGATGGGCTGAACCGGGTCTCGCTGGTCGACATCGCCCGGGACCTCGCAAAGCTCTGAGCGGAGACTCCTGCGGCGCAGCCGCACATGCAAGTCTCTCCTCATGCGGTCCCCTCGTGCAGGGATTACCTCATGAAGTCCCGCTCACGAGGAACTTGTTAGGCTCAAGACGTGCGTCAGACTCATTTTTACCGACCTTCAGAGGGCCATGGGCTCCCCCACGATCCCTTCAACGCGATCATCGCGCCACGTCCGATCGGCTGGATCTCCAGCCAGTCCGCCGACGGCGACCTGAACCTGGCACCCTACAGCTTCTTCAACGCCTTCAATTACCGACCGCCGATCGTCGGGTTCTCCAGCGTGGGCGCCAAGGACACGCTGGCCAATGTGCAGGCCACCGGGGAGTTCTGCTGGAACCTGGCTTCAGCTGAGCTCGCGGAGCAGATGAACACCTCCTCAGCCGAGTTGGGCCCCGCAGAGGACGAATTCGCGACAGCGGGCCTCTCCACCGCTGAGTCACGGGTGGTGGCAGTACCGCATGTGGCCCAGGCCCGCGCGGTCTTCGAATGCCGTGCCAGCCAAATCGTGCCACTGACGACGGCGGCCGGGGATCCTACCCCGTCCACGATGGTCTTCGGCGAGGTCGTGGGGGTCCACATCGACAGGGACCTGCTCCATGATGGCGTCTATCAGACGGCCGCAGCGCAACCGCTGCTACGCGCCGGAGGGGCGGCAAGCTACTTCACAGTGAGCCAAGAGCACCATATGCTCATGCCTCGTCCTGGGGCCTAGAGGCTTCGGCGATGCAGGCGAGCACCTGATCTGCACGACGCCGGACCGCGGTGAGCTCACCGTGTCCGAGTCGGACCATGGCCGCCGCCTCGGCCGTCGTCGCCAGATGATTGGCAGCACGGGAGAGGCTCGAATGCAGAGCCACGGCTCGTCCGGGGACATGCAGCCCATCGGCGGGGTGCTGAGCCTGGGCTGTGCGGCAGAGCCGGTAGATCTCGTCCAGCTGCTCGGCCAGCTCGTCGCCGATATGCACGAGCGCGTTATGCGTCTCGTCGTCGGCGACGCCCTCGATCACCTGGTGATAGCGGTCCAGTCCGCGGATGTACCGGTCGTAGGCCTGGCGCCAGAGACCTTTCCCCAGTTCCCGCTCAAGGCGTCGAGCACGACGATGCCGGGGGAACAGCTTCATCTATCCCTCCCGGTTCTCGACGGTCTCACGGGCCATAGCCCTTCATCTCCACGCGGCCGCGCTCATGCCAGCTCTCACGCACCCTGAGAATGCGGCTAGGCGCACCGTGCACAGTCTACCGGCTCCACGCTGCACCCCGGCGGGCGGCGTCATCGGCTGTGAACAACCCTGTCGGCGGAGGTCCTGCTCCCGGGGCCATGGCCGCCGTGCTGCCCGAGAGTCAGGTGACACTCCCTCGCGTCACCGCATCCGCAGCAGGACCTTGCCCGTGTGGCTGCCGGCGTCGAAATGCTCGTGGGCTTCGCGTGCCTGGTCCAGGTCGAAGACCGCATCGGTGTGCGTGACGATCGCCCCGGACTCGATCAGGGGCCAGACCTCATCGGCCACGCCGCGAACGATCTCCGCCTTACGCTCGGCGTCCCGGGCGCGCAGTGTCGTGGCGATGATCCGCAGCCTGCGGCCCAGCATCAATCCCATGTCGAGCTCGGCTTTGCGCCCACCCTGCAATCCGATCACGACCATACGGCCGTCGCGACTGAGGCTGCCCAGATTCTTCTCGAGATATGGGGCCCCGACGACGTCGAGCAGCACGTCGACGCCGGCGCCGTCAGTGATCTCACGAACCCGCTCTGAGAAGTCCTCCGCGGAGTAGTCGATCGCCTCGGTGGCGCCGCAGGACAGGGCAAACTCCGCTTTGGCCTGGCTGCCGACCGTCACAATAGTGTGGGCCGGCCGATCGGCATTCGCGCCGCTTCCGGAACGCTGCCTGAAGGCACGGACGAATTGCACGGCGAACGTGCCGATGCCACCGGCCCCGCCATGGATGAGCAGATTGTCCTCTGGGGTGAGCCCCGCCTCGCCCCGAAGGTTCGAATGCACTGTGGCGGCGACCTCGATCAGTCCTGCGGCGTCGAGGACGTCGATGCCAGCGGGCACCGGCAAGGTGTGCCGCGCGTCCACCGCGACATACTCTGCGTAGCCGCCACCGGCCAGCAAAGCGACGACGTCGGTGCCGACCAGCTCCTGCACTGCGGCTTCGCTGCCGTCACCGCAGGCGATGACCCGCCCAGAGACTTCCAGCCCTGGTATATCCGAGGCACCAGCCGGAGGCGGATACGCGCCTTCGCGCTGGGCGACGTCGGCCCTGTTCAGCCCGGCAGCCACCACCTCAATGAGAACCTGACCACGCGCTGGCTCCGGCCTTTCCCGAGTCACGACGGAGAGGACCTCCGGCCCGCCGGCTCCGGCGTATTCGACTGCGCGCATTCGAATGCTCCTTTTCTGCTCTCAGCTCGATGAAGAGGACCCACCTAGCGTATAGTTTCTATCTGGAGATTCTGGAGGGCTGTCCGAGCGGCCGAAGGAGCTGGTCTTGAAAACCAGTGTGTGGTAACCCCGCACCAAGGGTTCGAATCCCTTGCCCTCCGCCAGATCGGCCCCGGATTCACTGGGATCCGGGGCCGGGGATTGCAAGAGCTTCCCGTAGAAGCTCAAGACCTT
>DXGD01000050.1 GCA_019114115.1 Candidatus Nesterenkonia stercoripullorum | reverse complement strand
GTTTGGCGGAAATGCTCCTCAGCCGGGCCGAAGCGCCTGCCGGCTCCAGCGTCTTCTTCGCCAATTCGGGCTCGGAGGCCAATGAGGCTGCGCTCAAAGCCGTCCTCAGGCACCGGAAGGACGCCGGCCGGGGACGGATCCTGGCTCTCGAGGGCAGCTTCCACGGACGGACCACGGGGGCTCTGGCCCTGACGCACAAACCGGCGTTCCGCGAGCCCTTCGGTGACCTGCTGACCGGCGTGGAGTTCATCCCGCCGAACGACATCGCCGCACTGGAGCAGGCCCTGACCGACGACGTCGCCGGCCTCTTCCTGGAACCGATCCAGGGCGAGTCTGGTGTGAAGCCGTTGGATGACGCGTACATGGTCCGCGCCCGCGAACTGACCCGCGAGCGTGGAAGCCTCCTGGTCTACGACGAAGTCCAGACCGGGATCGGGCGTACGGGAGAGTGGTTCCGCTTCCAGGGGGTCCAGCGCAGCTGGGGCCAGTCGCTGGCGCCGGATCTGATGACTCTGGCCAAAGGTCTCGGCTCGGGCTTTCCCATCGGTGCGCTGGTGGCTTTCGGGCCGGTGAACAGTGCTCTGCTAGGCGCTGGCCAGCACGGTTCGACCTTCGGCGGGAACCCGCTGGCCTCGGCCGCTGGAATCGCGACGCTGCAGACGCTGGACGATGAGTCGCTGCTCAGTAACGCACAGGCTCAGGGGGAGCGGATCGCCGCCGCCCTGCGGGAGCTTCCGCAGGTCTCTGAAGTGCGGCAGTACGGATTGCATATCGGCATCGAACTTCATCCGGGGAGCTTCCCGGGGCAGCCCGCCCCGGCGCAGCGCCTCGTGACCGTCGCACGAGAGCGCGCAGGACTGATCATCAACGCCACGGGCGTATCGACTCTCCGGCTCGCTCCGCCGCTGATCCTCACCGATGACCTGGCGGAGGAGTTCGTGAAGAGGTTCACCAGCTCGCTGAAGACTATGCAGGATGAGGAGAGCAATGAGCGCTGAACAGGCCGGAGTCCGGCACTTTCTGACTGACCTGGATCTGGCTCCCGAGGAGCTTCAGCAGGTGCTGCGGCTGGCGGAATTCGTCAAACAGGATCCCTATGCGCTGAGGCCTCTGCGCGGTCCGCAGACGGCGGCGGTCTTCTTCGACAAGACCTCGACGCGGACGCGGTTCTCCTTCGCAGCCGGCATCACTGCGCTGGGAGGCGCGCCGCTGGTGGTCAACCCCGGAGAAGCGCAGCTGGGCCACAAGGAATCGATCGCCGATACTGCCAGAGTGCTCGATCGGATGGTCTCGCTGATCATCTGGCGCACCTACGCCCAGACCGGGCTGGAGGAGATGGCCGAGTTCAGCGGCGTGCCGGTCATCAACGCCCTCTCCGACGATTACCACCCGTGCCAGCTGCTGGCAGATCTGCTGACTGTGCAGGAGCACCTGGGGGCAACGGCGGGCAGGTCGATGGCCTACCTCGGGGATGCGGCTAACAACATGGCGAACTCCTACCTGCTGGCCGGGGTCAATGCGGGAATGGACGTCCGCATCGCCGGCCCTGCGGGATACCTGCCGGCGCAGGAGATCGTCGACGCCGCGCGGGAACGCGCGCAGCAGACCGGGGGGCGGGTCACCGTCACCACCGACCCCGCTGAGGCGCTCCGCGACGCCGACGTCGTGGCCACGGACACCTGGATCTCCATGGGCCAGGAGGAGGAGAAGGAGCATCGCCTCCAGCTCTTCGGCGACTACCGCGTCGACGCCGCTGCCATGCGGCAGGCCTCGGACTCCGCCATCGTGCTCCACTGCCTTCCGGCCTACCGCGGAGTGGAGATCGCGGCGGAGGTCATCGACGGACCGCAGTCAGTGGTGTGGGACGAGGCCGAGAACCGGCTTCATGCGCAGAAGGCCCTGATGATCTGGCTGCTGACGGAGTCAGGCTTGGCCGATGAGAGCACTGCCGCCCAGGTGGGAAGCATCCTCGGTGATCGGGAGTCATGAGCCCATGGCGCCGACGACGAAGATTGCGCGGCATGCGAAGATCCGTGAGCTGATCTCCCGGGAGCCCATTCGCTCCCAGGCGGAGCTGGCCGGCAAGCTCGTGGCCGAGTCCGTGACCGTCACTCAAGGGACCCTGTCCAGGGATCTGGTGGAGATCGGTGCTGCTCGGGTGCGCGGCGCTGACGGCGCTCTGGTCTATGCCGTGCCTGCCGAGGGTCCCGAGCGGGAGTTCCAGGCGAATCCGGCCATGACGACCAATCGGCTGATCAGTCTCTGCCGGGATCTGCTGGTCTCCGCCGTGCCCAGCGCGAATCTGGTGGTCCTGCGCACTCCGCCGGGGGCGGCGCAGTTCCTGGCCAGCGCGATCGACCAGGCCGCCCTGTCTGAGGTGCTTGGCGCCATCGCCGGTGACGACACCATCATGCTGGTCACGGCAGAGCCCTCAGGCGGCGCTGCTGTAGCCCAGCGGTTCACTGATTTCGCAGAGGGCCGGGGCTGATTGAGCGCGCCGAGGCGGCGACTTCTGCGGGCAGCTCGGCCGGCCGATGGCTCAGTCCCTCGGGCCGGTGCGCTCGTCGAGCACCGCCCTCATGCCGTCCAGCCCGAACATCTCGGTGACTGCGTAGGCGTTCTGCCCTTCGTGCCGGGCGTCGGCGCCGGCTTCGAGGAGCATCCGCGTGGTCTCGGCATTCTGCAGGAAGACGGCGCACGTCAGCGCGGACTGGCCGCGGTCGTTGAGCCTATTGACATCGGCGTCACGGTCCAGCAGGCCGCGGATCAGCTCAGCATGGTCGTTATAGGTGGCGAGAATCAGCAGCGTATCCGATTTGGAGTTCGACAGGTTCACCGGAATGCCCTGGTCGATGAGACTCAGCAGCGCTTGGGTCTTGCCGTGCCGGGCCAAGTCGAACATGGAGTTGAGGAACTCGAGCTGTTCGTCGGTGAGCTGAGGGGCGTCGCCGGGGTCGTGTGCCATGCCGTCTACTCTATCCGCCGAAGGGTGCGCGCGTGGACAGAGCTGGCGTGGCGGGCGATGATGGAGGGACACTCATTGGTGATTATTCGGTGAGTGGAATATTTATGTATACTGGACGGCGTACAGCCTAGCCTTTCCCCGACGTCTGCGAGGAGAACTCACCGTGACCGATCGTATCGTTCTTGCCTATTCCGGCGGCCTGGACACTTCAGTAGCCATCGGCTGGATCGCGGAGGAGACCGGCGCCGAAGTCGTCGCCGTCGCCGTCGATGTCGGCCAGGGCGGGGAGTCCCTGGACACGGTCCGTCAGCGCGCGCTGGATTGCGGGGCGGTGGAGGCCTACGTGGCCGATGCCCGCGACGAGTTCGCGGAGCAGTACTGCATGCCCACGCTCAAGGCCAACGCCCTGTACATGGACGCCTACCCGCTGGTCTCGGCGATCTCTCGGCCGGTCATCACCAAGCACCTGGTGGCGGCAGCACAGCAGTTCGGGGCGACGACTGTGGCACATGGCTGCACCGGCAAGGGCAATGACCAGGTTCGTTTCGAGGTCGGCATCCAGACCCTCGGCCCCGAGCTGAAGTGCATTGCGCCGGTGCGAGATCTGGCCCTGACTCGTGACAAGGCCATCGAGTACGCGACGGCCAACAACCTGCCGATCGAGACGACGAAGAAGAACCCGTTCTCCATCGATCAGAACGTCTGGGGACGAGCTGTGGAGACAGGCTTCCTCGAGGACATCTGGAACGGCCCCACCAAGGACGTCTACGACTACACCGAAGACCCTGCCTTCCCGCCAGCGGCCGATATTGTGACGATCAGCTTCGAAGAAGGAATCCCGGTAGCGCTCGACGGGAAGCCGGTGACCCCGCTGCAGGCGATCGAAGAGCTGAACCAGCGTGCCGGCGCCCAGGGCGTGGGTCGCATCGACATCGTCGAGGACCGGCTGGTGGGCATCAAGTCCCGCGAGATCTACGAGGCACCAGGTGCCATGGCCCTGATCGCCGCCCACCAGGAGCTGGAGAATGTCACGCTGGAGCGTGAGCAGGCGCGGTTCAAGAAGACCTTGGGACAGCGCTGGACGGAGCTGGTCTACGATGGCCAGTGGTTCTCCCCGCTGAAGAAGAGCCTCGACACCTTCATCAACGACACCCAGCGATATGTCTCCGGTGAGATCCGTCTGGAGCTGCACGGAGGCCGGGCCACGGTGCAGGGCCGCAAGTCCACGACGGGGCTCTACGACTTCAACCTGGCGACCTACGACACCGGTGATGCCTTCGACCAGTCCAGCGCACGCGGATTCATCGACATCTTCGGGCTCTCCTCCAAGGTCGCCTCCGAGCGCGATCAGCGGCTCCACGGGACGCCGGACTTCTCAGCAGTGAACAGCCTGGACTCCTGATGACAGCGGAGAACCCTGGCGGCTCGAAGGCTGAGGCCACGAATGAAGGGTCCCTGTGGGGCGGACGGTTCGCCTCCGGGCCGGCTGATGCCCTGGCAGCGCTGAGCAAGTCCACGCATTTCGACTTCCGGCTCGCCCGTTACGATATCGCGGGGTCCCGGGCCCATGCCCGTGTCCTGCATCGGACCCAGTTGCTGAGCGAGGCGGAGCTCGCAGGGATGCTGGCTGCTCTCGACGAGTTGGAAGCCGACGTGCTCGCCGGCCGGTTCACCGCCGTCGAGTCCGATGAAGATGTCCACGGCGCCCTGGAACGGGGTCTGCTGGATCGAGCAGGGACAGACCTGGGCGGCAAGCTGCGTGCGGGACGTTCCCGCAATGATCAGATCGCGACGATGGGCAGGATGTTTCTGCGGGATCACGCCCGCGTCATCGCCCACCGCACCCTTGAGGTGATCGATGCGCTCATCGCTCAGGCCAGTGCCCACCCGGACGCGCCCATGCCAGGACGGACGCACCTGCAGCATGCCCAGCCCGTGCTGCTCTCACACCACCTGCTGGCTCACGCCTGGGCGTTGCTGCGCGATGTTCAGCGGCTGATGGACTGGGACGCCCGCGCGGCCATCTCGCCGTACGGCTCAGGCGCACTGGCCGGATCCTCGCTCGGCCTGGACCCGCAGCGCGTCGCAGAGGACCTCGGCTTCACCGAGGCGGCATGGAACTCGATCGACGGCACCGCGGCCCGCGATGTCTACGCGGAGTTCGCCTGGGTAGCAGCGATGATCGGCGTCGACCTGTCCCGGGTGAGCGAGGAGGTCATCTTCTGGGCGACCAAGGAGGCCTCCTTCGTCACCCTCGACGACGCCTACTCCACGGGCAGCTCGATCATGCCGCAGAAGAAGAATCCCGACGTCGCCGAGCTTGCCCGGGGCAAGTCCGGGCGTCTCATCGGGGACCTCACCGGGCTGCTGGCCACGCTCAAGGGCCTGCCCCTGGCGTACAACCGGGACCTGCAGGAGGACAAGGAGCCGCTCTTCGACGCGGTCGATACCCTCGAGCTGCTGCTTCCGGCAGTCTCCGGGATGATGGCCACCTTGGAGTTCCACACTGAGCGGATGGCTGAACTGGCGCCGCGAGGATTCGCGCTGGCCACCGATATCGCTGAGTGGCTCGTGCGGCAGGGCGTACCCTTCCGCGTGGCCCACGAGGTCGCCGGGGAAGCAGTGCGCGTGGCGGAAGCCCGCGACGTCGAACTGTGGGATCTCACCGACGATGAACTGGCGGGAATATCGGCGCAGCTCACTCCTGAGGTGCGCAGCGTGCTCAGCACAGCCGGCTCGCTGAACTCCCGCTCAAGCCGGGGCGGGACTGCGCCGTCGGCAGTGGCGGAGCAGTTGGCCGAGCTGACCCGGCAGCTGCAGTCGGTACGGGCGTTCTCCGCTTCGCCCGGAAGCGTCGTAGGAGCAGACGACGTCAGCTGATACGGAGGACGCACGGTGGCATCCCGACCCCCACGAGGTGGCTTCGCCCAGCCCTGGTGCCCCCGCCTCAGGACCCGGCCTGGCAGCGTTGTTCAGAACCCATGCCACTGAGCTGGCTCCGGCGCTGCTGGGGTGTCACCTCGAAGTGCGCACCGATGAGGGCGCAGTGCTGGTGAGGCTCACAGAAGTGGAGGCTTACGGCAATCA
>DXGD01000480.1 GCA_019114115.1 Candidatus Nesterenkonia stercoripullorum | reverse complement strand
CGTCTGCTGCGCCGAAGGCCGCGGCGATCACATCCTCGGTCCCCTGGGTCGACGACTGGGCCCGACGGGCGGAACCGGATGTACTCACTGCGCTGCTCCTTCTCCTCGAGTCTGCTCTGGAGTCTGCTCTGAGACCCGGTGGCGATCGATCACGCTGATCGCACCTGTCCTGAAAAATATCTCGTCTCGTTCAGCAAAACGGAACTGAGACGTTGACCACACTCTACAGGACGACTTAGAGTGAAGTCATCCCATTTTTTAAAACGCTGCGTTCCACACTTTGTGGTTCGAGCTTCACACAAGGAGGTTTGGGATGGCTTCAGACAACGGTGGCCGCGAGGTCGTCAAGGGAGTCCAGAAGATGACTCCCTCAGAGGCGTTCGTCGAGACGATGGTCGCCCAGGATGTGACCACTCTGTTCGGCATCATGGGCTCTGCCTTCATGGACGCCATGGACATCTTCGCCCCTGCCGGGATCGAGCTGATCCCGGTGGTCCACGAGCAGGGGGCTGGGCACATGGCTGACGGCTACGCGCGGGCCTCCGGCCGGCACGGCGTCGTGATCGGCCAGAACGGCCCGGGCATCTCCAACTGCGTCACGGCCATCGCCGCGGCGTACTGGGCGCACAGCCCGGTGGTGATGATCACCCCTGAGGCAGGCACCGGCGGGTCCGGGCTGGGCGGATTCCAGGAGGCCCACCAGCTGCCGATGTTCCAGGAGTTCACCAAGTACCAGGGCCACGTGAACAACCCGGCGCGCATGGCCGAGTACACCGCACGCTGCTTCGACCGCGCGATGAGCGAGATGGGCCCCACGCAGCTGAACATCCCCCGTGACTACTTCTACGGCGAAGTCGAGACGGAGATCGCCGAGCCGGCGCGCCTCGATCGCGGCCCGGGTGGCGCGGAGAGCCTCGCCCAAGCCGCCGAACTGCTGGCCGAGGCGGAGTTCCCGGTGATCGTCTCCGGCGGCGGCGTCGTCTTCTCCGACGCCGTGGACGAGGTGAAGCAACTGGCTGAGCGGCTCGGCGCCCCGGTGGTCAACTCCTACCAGCACAACGACTCGTTCCCCGCCAGCCACCCGCTGTGGTGCGGGCCGCTGGGCTACCAGGGCTCGAAGGCCGGCATGAAGCTGATCAAGGACGCCGACGTCGTCCTGGCGCTGGGCACACGGCTCGGGCCTTTCGGCACGCTCCCCCAGCACGGGATCGAGTACTGGCCGAAGAACGCCAAGATCATCCAGGTCGACGCCGACCACAAGATGCTCGGACTGGTGAAGAAGATCGCTGTGGGCATCTGCGGAGACGCCAAGGCTTCGGCAGCCGACCTGTTCTCACGCATCGAGGGCAAGACGCTGTCCAGCGATGCCACGAAGCAGAAGCGCGCCGAGCGGATCCGCAGCGAGAAGGAGGCCTGGGAGAAGGAGCTCAGCGAGTGGACTGAGGAGCGCGACGAGTTCTCCCAGGACATGATCGCCGAGGCCGCGCAGGAGGAGGGCAACTGGCTCCACCCCCGCCAGGTGCTCGCCGAGCTGGAGAAGGCCATGCCGGAGCGGGTGATGGTCTCCACCGACATCGGCAACATCAACTCGGTGGCGCACTCCTACCTGCGCTTCGAGGAGCCCCGCTCCTTCTTCGCCCCGATGTCCTTCGGCAACTGCGGCTACGCACTGCCGACCATCATCGGCGCCAAGAAGGCGGCCCCTGAGCGTCCAGCCATCGCCTACGCCGGCGACGGCGCATGGGCCATGTCCATGGTCGAGACGATGACGGCCGTGCGCCACGATATCCCGGTCACCGCCGTGGTGTTCCACAACCGGCAGTGGGGCGCGGAGAAGAAGAACCAGGTGGAGTTCTACAACCGCCGATTCGTCGCCGCTGAGCTGGAGACGGACTCCTTCGCGGAGATCGGCCGCTCGATGGGCGCCGAGGGCATCACCGTGGACCGCCTCGAGGATGTCGGCCCGGCCTTGAAGAAGGCCATCGACATGCAGATGAACGAGGGCAAGACGACGATCATCGAGATCATGTGCAACCGCGAACTGGGCGATCCGTTCCGTCGCGACGCACTGCGCAAGCCGGTCCGGATGCTGGAGAAGTACCAGGACTACGTGTGATCGACATTGGGGCCCAGCTGCATGGGCTGAGCTGAATCACCGCAACATGACGTGGGGCGGGTCTCTGATGAGAGGCCCGCCCCACGTTTTTTGCCCCGTCAGCTGGTTCCGAACTGCGGGCAGGACGCATGGCCCGGTCACCCGCCCGGCACGGCACCCTCCGTTTCTCGCGAGACCCTCCCGCCTAGAGGAGGGTCACACCGATTCCAGAGGGTCAGACGGGAACGACAGCACATTCCAGAGGGTCAGACGGGAACGACGACTAACGTAAACCTATGGTTGACACATTGTGTCAACCATAGGTTTACTGCTGTTATGGATCAGATAGCGGCAGCACAGAAGGCCCTGGACGACGCCAAACAGCACCTGCACCACGTCGTCCGGGAAGCACGGCAGCGTGGTGTGACCTGGGCTCAGATCGGTGAATCGCTCGGCATGAGCCGGCAGGCTGCCTTCAAGAGATTCGCAGAGGTCACCAATCCCGCCACTGGCGAGAGAATCAGGAGAACGATGATGTCCATCAATGAAGCCCAGCAGATGACGGAGCGGGTCTTCGACCTGATCGGCTCCGGCGAGCACCGTCAGCTCCAGGAGCTCATTCACCCTGAGGCCCGGGAGGAACTGCCGGCAGAGCTGATCGCGGATACATGGTCCCAGCTCTTGGGCGAGGTGGGTGCCGTCGAGTCCTACGAGGACACGCACGTGGCCCTCCCCGCAGGTGAACGGCTCGCTGAAGGGGATTCAGTCCTCGGGACAGTCGTCGGCGTGACAACCCTCTCCTGTGAAGCCGGTCGGATGATGGGCCGGGTGGCCCTCGACGACCAGCAGCGCATCGTCGGCCTGCTGATCGTCAGTCCGGAGCAGAGCTCCCTGCCGTTCTAGATCCGCCCCGTCGTCGAGGAGTTACCCGCGCCGCATCGACGCCGGGCGAGGCCCATCGAGCACGGCGTGATCCACTTCCTC
>DXGD01000479.1 GCA_019114115.1 Candidatus Nesterenkonia stercoripullorum | reverse complement strand
GACCGGAGACATCGGCGCGGGTTCTCCACAGACGACGTCGCCGGCAGAACCGAACCGGCCAGGCGCGCCTGAAGCCGAGGGAGTACCCTGGATGCCATGTCGTCACTGAGCCCTGACTCTTCCGCGTCCGCCGAACGCCCCTCGACCAGCTCCGCGGCCGCCTCCGGCAGGCCCACGGGGCCGGATGGGGGTGAGCAGCGCGCATCGAACGCAGGCCAGGAACGGATCCACCCCAAGAAGGTCCGGACGCTGCACCTGCAGAAGTTCAAGGATGCCGGCCAGAAGTTCGGCATGCTCACGGCCTACGACGCCGAGATGGCCTCGATCTTCAACGATGTCGGCATCGAAGTGCTCCTCGTCGGGGACTCGGCGTCGAACGTGATGATGGGCCGCAGCACCACGCTGCCGATCACTGTCGATGAGCTGCTCGTCTTCGCGAAATCCGTCGTCAACGGTGCCCAGCGGTCGCTCATCGTGGTGGATCTGCCGTTCGGCAGCTATGAGGCCTCGCCGCAGCAGGCTGTGGAGACTGCTGTGCGCTTCATGAAGGAGGCTGGCGTCCATGCTGTGAAAGTCGAGGGCGATGCCTCGATCTCCGGCCATATCCAAGCATTGGTCTCCGCCGGGATCCCGGTCATGGCCCACGTCGGCTTCACGCCGCAGTCCGAGCACGCGCTGGGTGGCTACCGCGTTCAGGGCCGCGGCGAAACATCGGACCGTCTCCTGCAGGACGCGCTGGCGGCCCAGGAGGCAGGGGCCTTCTGCGTGCTGATGGAGATGGTGCCGGCAGCCGTCGCCGCTGAGGTCGACGCCGCATTGCACGTGCCCACTGTGGGGATCGGCGCGGGTTCCGCCACCACCGGCCAGGTGCTGGTGTGGCAAGACGTCCTCGGCCTCGGCTCAGGACGCAGTCCGCGCTTCGTCAAGCAGTACGCCGATCTGCGCGGCGTCGTCACCGATGCCGTCGCCCAGTATCACCACGATGTCATCTCGGGGGAGTTCCCCGCTCAGGAACACACGTTCTGAGCTCCACCGGCTGAGCTGCACCGATTGAGCTCTGCCAGCTGAGCACCTCGGCCGAGCAACGGCTCAGCTGTCCTCGGACTCCTCGTCCTCCCAGCGGTCGTTATTGGCTTTGACCCTGTCCATCGCCTGCGCGGCCTCCGCGTACGTGGAGTACGGGCCGAGCAGGTTGCTCCAGCTGGACTGGCTGCCCTGTTCGACTTCGCCGGTGCGCACGTTGTACCAGTACTCGCTCATCTGCCCAGCCTACTCCGCTGGGCCCGGAGGAATCGAGGCCGCTGGCGAGTCCCGCGCCCCTTCCGGCGCGAAGAGCCTGATCCCGGTCCGCGCCGGGTTCCGCCCCTCTGCCGACTTCGACCCGACAGAGCGCTGACCCGTGCACTTGCCGCCGGACAGCCAGGCAGGAAAGACTATCCCGCATGCGTTCATCCCCTAGCACTCGCCCTGCGTACGCGCCCTCTCGCGACGTGCGGCGAGCTCGCTTCGCCGCGATGGCGGCGTTTGCCACCAACGGTGCTCTGCCGGCGTCGTTATTGGCCCGGTACGCCGAGGTCAAAGACGGGCTGGGGCTGGATTCGGCACAGTTCGGCCTGCTCGTGGTCGGATACGCCGTCGGCGGCACCCTCGCGCTGAACCTGCCGGGGGTCGTCGCGCGCCGCATCGGGGTGGCCCGGTCGGCGGGTTGGGGGACGGCCTGGATCGCATTGACGCTGGCCCTGGTCGGTGCCGGAGTCGCCTGGTCCAACCCGTGGCTCGTGCTGGCCGGGCTCATCACCGCCGGCCTGGCCGATGCCATCGTCGACGTGGCGCAGAACTCCCAGGGCATCCGGGTGCAGACCGCCTATGGACGCTCGCTGCTGAACTCGATGCACGCCGGCTGGAGCATCGGCGCGGCGATCGGAGGAGCCGTGGGCACGCTCGCCGCCGTTCTCGGTGTGCCGCTGTGGCTCCATCTGCTCCTGTGGGGTGCGCTGTGCGCGACGACGATGGCGGCATCGGCCTCAGCGTTCCTCCCCGAGGCCGCGCAGGCAGGCACCGACCCGGAGGCCCCGGACGGTTCGAGCCCGGAGCCCGCCGAAACACCACGGCTGCGGCGCAGCACGATGCTCGTCCTGCTCCCCCTGGCCCTGATCGCGCTGGCTGGCATCTCAGTGGAGGACATCGGCAACAACTGGTCCGCAGTGCTGCTGGCCTCGGAACGCGATATGGCGCTGGCATCAGCCGGCGTCGGGCTGACGGTCCTGCTGACGGCGCAGTTCGTCGGACGGCTCTTCGGTGATGCCGTGATCGACGTCCTCGGTGACCGGCGCGCGCTCTACATCAGCCTCGCAGCGGTGATCCTCGGACTCACCGGCGCCGCCTGGGCGCCGAATGTTGCGCTGACCCTCGTCGGGCTGGCCGTGGCCGGTGCCGGCAGCGCCATCACGGTCCCGCTGGCCTTCGCCAAGGCCGACGCCGTCCCGGGCCTGGCCGCGCACAGCGGCGTCACCTGGATCAGCTGGACGATGCGCACTGTCACGATAGGCCTCAGCCCCGCGATCGGCGCGCTGAGCTCGGTGTTCTCGCTGCCATTGGCCATCACGACGATAGTGCTCATCGCGGTGGCAGCGCTGATGTTGCAGGTGCTCCGGCGCAGCTGAGGGCGGCGTTAGAATAGTGGATATGGCTTCTGCGCAGTCCCTCACGACCCCATCGACCACCTCCCGCACTCCAGCGTCCGGCTCCTCGCCGCAGTCGAGCGCCCCGATCGGCACGCTGACCAAGGGCACGCTCACTCCGGAGCGCCCCGTTCCGGCGCATATTCCACGGCCGAACTACGTGGGCCTGGACGAGCCCCCGCGCTACACCGGAGAAGACGCCTACGACGCCGAGACCATCGAACGCATCCGGGCGGCCGCGACCCTCGCCGCAGATGCGATGGTCGCCACTGCACAGCTCATCGCCCCCGGGGTCACCACAGACGATCTCGACGCCTTCGCTCACGAGTACTTGGTCTCCCGCGGGGCATACCCCTCATGCTTGAGTTACCGGCACTTCCCCAAGTCCATCTGCACCTCGGTCAATGAGGTCATCTGCCACGGCATCCCGGACTCCACGGTGCTGGCCGAGGGCGATATCGTAAACCTCGACATCACTGCCTTCCTCGACGGCGTCCACGGTGACCACAACCGGACCTTCTTCGTCGGCGACGTGGACGACGAATCCCGCTTGCTCGTGGAGCGCACCTACGAGGCCATGATGCGCGGCATTCGCGCGGTCAAGCCGGGGCGGCCAATCAACGTCGTCGGCCGGGCCATCGAATCCTATGCGAAGCGATTCGACTACGGCGTCGTGCGTGAGTTCATCGGCCATGGCGTGGGCAAGGCCTTCCACACCGGCCTGGTCATCCCGCACTATGACGCTGCGCCCGAATACTCGCAGCTCATCGAGCCGGGCATGGTCTTCACCGTGGAGCCGATGCTGACCCTGGGGACCCGCCACTGGGACATGTGGGAGGACGGGTGGACCGCTGTCACGCGGGACCGTCGTCGTACGGCTCAGTTCGAGCACACCATCGTGGTGCACGACGACGGCGCAGAGATCCTCACCCTCCCTTCTGCCCAGGAGGAGTCCTCGTAGTACAGTGAGTGCAAGCGCAATGTCGCGCGTCACAATCCACTGAGTTCGCGCGATCACTGGTCGGAAGGCCGTGGGCCGCGCCCTGTCCTGGAGAGCCATGTCCGCTGACACCGCAGATTCACCGCTGACCGCCCACTCCCTGGCCCCTGCCCCGGTCGAAGTTCCGACACTGCCGAAGTACGCCATCGGCGTTGACGTCGGCGGGACCGGGACGAAGGGCGGCATCGTCAATCTGACCAAGGGCAAGCTCTCCGGCGACCGATTCCGCATCCCGACCCCGCGCCCGGCGACACCCGACGCGGTGGCGGCGGTGATCGAAGAGATCGTCGATGAGCTCATGAGCCGGCCGAAAGCACCCAGCCCTGAAGACCTCGCGGTGGGCGTGCTCTTCCCCGGCATCGTGATCGACAACGTCGTGCATTCGGCGGCGAATATCGATCACGCGTGGATCGGCTGCAACACCGAGGACCTGCTGAGTTCCCTTCCCGGAAAGCTCCGGGTCCTCAATGACGCCGACGGCGCGGGGCTTGCTGAAGCCCGCTACGGCGCAGGTGCGGGCGCCTCCGGCACGGTGCTGACGATCACGCTGGGAACCGGAATCGGCTCGGCGCTGATTCACGACGGCGTCCTGGTGCCCAACAGCGAGCTCGGCCATCTCGAATTCGATGGGGATATCGCTGAGAAGAAGGCTTCCGCGGCAGCGCGTGAGCGCGCCGATATGTCCTGGGAGGAGTACGGAGCCCTCCTCGGACGTTACCTGAAGTACGTGGAGCGGCTGCACTCGCCGTCGTTGTTCATCATCGGCGGCGGGATATCGAAGCGCAGCCAGGAGTTCCTGCCCTATGTGAAGGGGCTGCGGGCAGATGTGGTCCCGGCCGCGCTGGTGAACAACGCGGGGATCGTGGGCGCCGCGCTGTTCGCGGCCGAGCAGAAGGCCCTCGCCGAACGCTGAGCTGCGCGACGGCACCGCGCCACGGCACCACGCCACGGTACCACTCCACGGAGCCACGCGAACGTGCGGCGACCGCCGCGCCGTGCGTGAGCCTGTGGCGGGGTACCGCCGCCTCATGTCAGCTCTGCCGGGAGCCTTCACGCCGCCGCGCGATGGCGACCCGCAAGCGCTCCTCCGCATCGTGGCCCGGGGCGATCCCGCCCGGAAGCCGCAATGCGAAGATCACTCCGGCGATCCACCACGCCGCGAAGATGATCCAGGGCGCCGCACCCATCTGGGCCGGCAGACCCGGCACATAGAGCACCAGCATCCCCGCCGTCGCCGCGGCTGCCAGGACGCCTACGACGACGCCAGTGGATCCCTTCCGGCCTACGCGCATGGGGCGCTCCATATCGGGCTCCCGCTTGCGCAGGATGAGGAAGACCAGGGCCACCATGAAGTAGGTGATGACGATGCTGGGGCCACCTGCATCAACGGCCCAGTCCAGCATCGCCAGACCGAAGAACGGTGCGACGCCGGTGACAATTCCGAGGAAGAGCAGTGCGTTGACGGGAGTCCCGTTGGTGGGGTGCATGCGGCCGAACCATTTCGGGATCATGCCGCAGGAGGCCATGGCCCACATCAGCCGGGAAGCACCGACCATGAACGCGTTCCATGTCGTGATCACGCCGGCGAGTCCGCCCGCGATCACCAGATGCCCCCAGACGTCGTTGTCGAGCATGTACGCCAGCGCGTCTCCGGTCGCCAGGTCGAAGCCGGAGATCTGATCGGCCGGAGCGGCGAAGGCCGTCGTCAGCACGATCACGATATAGAACGCCGTCGCGCCGAGCACTGAGATCAGGATGAGCTTGCCCAGCTGACGCGGGGGAACGTTGGCTTCCTCAGCAGACTGAGGGATGACGTCGAAGCCCACGAACAGGAACGGAACCACCACGAGGACCGCGACCACTCCGACGCTGCCATTGGCGAAGACAGGCTGGACGTTCTCGACCTTCCCCGCGAACAGCGTGGAGATCAGCATGATGACGGCAACCAGCAGCAGGAACATGATGATCGATGTCTGGAACAGGCTCGAGCCCTTCATACCGCGTATGTTCATCCACGTCAGCACCACGGCCGTGGCTGTCCCGACCAGCGCCCAGGTGAGGTAGACCGGCTCGCCGCCGATGGAGTACATCGGGATCTGCGAGAGGTCGGGGAAGAGATAGTTCACCGCACGCGGTACCGCTACGGACTGGAACATGGAGACCGTCACGTACCCGCCGATGATCCCCCAGGACCCCAGCAGCGCCAGCCGCGGGCCGAAGCCGCGCAGCAGGTAGTTGTGCTCTCCCCCAGCAAGCGGCATCGCCGAGGCCAGCTCCCCGTAGACCAGTCCGACCAGCGCCATCATGCCACCGCCGATCAGGAAGGCCAGCGCGGCGCCACCCGCTCCGGCCTCCGAGATCCATCCGCCGGTCAGCACGATCCAGCCGAATCCGATCATCGACCCGAAGCCGAGGCAGAAGACTCCCAGATTGCTCACGCTGCGCTTGAAATGGCGTTCCTCGCCAGAATCCACCGTCGTATGGTGCGACATGGTATTCC
>DXGD01000478.1 GCA_019114115.1 Candidatus Nesterenkonia stercoripullorum | reverse complement strand
CGGCGTGCCCTCGAAGCCCACGACGCCATCCAGCGCGGCAATTTCGAAGCCGGGCTGTCGCTGCTGAGCCACACCGGTTACCTCCACCAGGCCTCGACCATCACCGTGCTGATATACGCTGAAGCGGTCGTGCAGTTGGCGCGCCTGCTCTCGCTGCGAGGAACCTATCAGCGTGTGGCCACACTCGTCACGGAGATGTCCGAGATCCTGACCTCCCTGAGCGCGCGGGTCTTCGCTCCGGGACAGAATGCAGGGATAACGACTCCCGGCGCGGCCACGCCGGACCATGTCCGCGGCGAGTTCGTCAGCATCCGGTCCCTGCTGTCCCTGTGGTCGATCCTCGAAGATCGCACGCTCCGGCGCGCTGAAGCGGACCAGCGGATCGACGAACTCGTCCGCAACCTCGAACAGTTCCCTGAAACAGAGCTGGCCAGGGCGGAGATCCTCACCGGCAAAGGCTCACGACGCCGCATCTCCGGTGACCGCGTCGGCTCCCAGGAGTCCTACCTCACCTCGCTGGAGAACCGCCAGGACCGTGATCCCAGCGTCCCGGCATATGCCCAGCTGAACCTCTGCCTGCTGTATTTCGACGCCGCGATGTGGACCGAGGCGCACCGCTGCGCCATGAGCGCTGCCGCCTCCGTGCTCGCCGTCCGCGAGGAACAGCTCGGTGCAATCGCCTACAGCTTCTCGCGGCTCGTACCAGCCGCTCGCGGACGGATCGAGGAAGTGACCTGGCACGAAGAGCGCCTGGCAGCACCGGCGCATCATGCCCTTCCGTTGGGCGAAGGCTCACGGCTCCTCGTCCAGGCCTGGAGCGCGATCGCTGAGAGGGATCATCGCAGCGTCGTGAACCACCTCGTGAAACTGAGCTCGGTCAGCACCGTCTGGAGCCAGACCGTGCAGATGGGTGCCCTGCTGGGACGTGCCTACTTCTACTCGGGCCGCGGCAGCGCCATACGGGGATTGCGCAACGACATCGAAATGCTCCCCGTGGAAGATACGCTCTGCCAGCAGTACGTCGTCGAGCATCTGAAAGGGCTGCAGGACCAGGCGGATGCCTCCCCGCTCTCCGCGATGGCCCACTACGTCAAGGCTCTGGACATCATCAGCTCCGAGCCTGGATTCAACCGGAGCGACATCCCCGGTGATGGAGGGACGCTGCGCATCTACCGTGCGCTGCTTGCACTGGATATCGGCTACCTGGTGGCGACCCACAGAGGAGCGCTCGAGGAGTACCAGGGGACTGCCCAGGGACTCTTGGCTTGGGCAGCCTCGACGTTCGAGGCGTGCGAGTCCGAGGGGCTGTTCCAGCAAGCCGACCATCTGTTCATCGCGCTGCAGCACAACGAAACCCCTCAGCATGCTGTGGAACTGGGCGATGACCTGATGAGCTTGCCGACAGATGTCAGCTCCGAGGCGCGATACGCGCTGGCCTCGCTGACCGGCCGTGAGCGAGAGATCTCGCTGTTGGTCGGACAGGGCCTGACGAACAAGCAGGTGGCCGAGCGTCTGGTGATCTCCGTGCGCACCGTGGAGTATCACGTCGCCAATGTCCTGGGGAAGCTTCAGCTGTCGTCACGCCATGACCTGCGCCGGCTTCTTCTCGAAGACGCTGAGCCCAGCTCCCACTAGGACTTCGCGGGCATCTCCTGCGATGCGGCCGGCGGTGCGGGCGACCCACAGGTACTACGGGGAACTACGGGACTTCCCCCGTAATTGCTGCGGGGACTGCCCGGTCCGAGTTCCCAACGACCTGAGCCGTTCGTAACGTCATTGTCACCACCATGAAATGCGGCCCTGCGGAGTTTCTCGCTACCGGAGAACGTGTGGCCCGAGCGTGAACTGAGGTCTGCAGGATGAGCCTTGACGATGTCCTTTGTGTCGTCCGCCGGAACTCCGTCGGGCTCATGACCACTGTGCTGATGAGCATGGCGACGGTGACGGCCTTATGGTCCGTGCCTTCGCTGAGGGAATCGTCACTGGGCGAACTGTCCCTGAGCGATGTGTCGCTGGGGCTTCCCATGCGGAACACAGCGGAGTCACTCGTGGCGACTGCAGGCCCGGACGTGGCGCACACGGCGATTCTCGGCGTGTGCGTTGGCCTCATTCTTGGTGGCGGTCTCGTCTCTCTCCAGGAGAGCGTCGGTGCGGCAGTCCGCGGCCACGCCCTCAGCGAGACCATGAGGACCCTTCCGGTGCTGGCCGCCGCTTCACTTCCCCGCCGCAGGTGGTGCGGCGCGAGCGGCCAGTACCGGGAGGATGCCTTCGGCAGCTGCGGCTGTCACCACAAGGCACTGAGAACGACGGCCGGGACCGCTCGTACAGGTCCCGCGCTCACTGAGCCGAGAGCATCCTTTCGCTACTGGTCAGTCGATTCTCGCTCGGTCGCCCCCACGCAGAAGAGAGGTGCCTGATGTCGTCCGGAGGTCAGTCCGAGAACATCGGACGGCTGAACGCGCTGCTCGCCCGCCACGGTGCTGCCGTGGTCACCGGGGAAGTCGGCCTGGGGGCCACGCAGCTGCTGACCGAGCTGGAAGACCGCCCGGGTCAGCGCACTGTGAGCATTCCGTACCACCGAGTTGAGGCCACTATCCGCTGCTCAGGACTCGAGATCGTCGTGGCCGGGCTCAAAGCGCTCGATGCCGCAGCGTTCGACGTCGACCTCAGACTGGGGGACCGGACCGAACTGGACCTCGCCGAGGACGTCCTCCACGCCATGCACACTGCCGATATCGCCGAGGGGACCGTCCTGGTCATTCCCCGTGCCGACGCGATGGACACGGCCTCGCAGTCCATCCTGGGCCACATCCTTCGCCGACTCAGCGACTCCCGTCTGCGCGTCGTCATCTCGACACGCGAGATGACTGAGGAGAGCCCCTTCTCCGGCATCCCGCGCTTGGAGCTGCGCCCGATGGCGCGGCAGGATCTTATGGCGTTGGCCATGAGGAGCGCCCATGGCCAGCTCTCCGAGGAATCAGCCGCATTGGCTGCTCGGGCAGCGGCCGGACGTCCCCATGCGCTGCAGCTCATCATCGATGATATGACCCCGAGCCACCGCGAGGGCCAGTTCGCGCTGCCGGTGCCATTGACCATCGGGGCAGAAGCTGCTGCCATGGCACGCAAGATCCTCGGCGATGTGGACGTCGCCGTCGAACCGGTGCTGAAAATCCTCGCAATCGCTCCGTTGACCAGTATCGGGCCGCTGCGCCGTGAGATCCCTGAGGTGGGGGAGCTGCTCTCCGACCTGGAGTCGCGCGGCGTCGTCGTCCGGCACGGGCCCTATGCCTATATCGCCGAGGAACTGGTTCGCGCCACGGTTCACTGGTCCATGGGATCGAAGGAGCGTAGCGCGCTGCATGCGCGTCTCTCGGAGTACTGCTCAGGGGCGAGCGCACAGATGGAGCACTGGCACCGCTCATTCGCCCTGGTGGACGACGAGACGGCCAGTCTCCTGGCAAGAGACGGGCTGAGCCTCATCACCTATGATCTCCTGGACGCCGGCATCGACTTCGTGGAGCGGGCGCTCAGCCTGAGCTCCACGGCCGATGAACTGGCTGAACTGCTGGTCGAGATCGCTGAGGCGCTCCTCACGCGGGGAGACTTCGTCTTTGCCGCGCGCTACATACAGTTCGCCACGGACGCTGCAGCGCCGGCGGTGGCAGTGCGGGCACGGACTCTCGGGGTACGGCTGACGTTCATCCGCAGCCAGGCACTGCCGACCCGGCTGATCAACAACTGGAGTCGCGCCGAGCTGACCGCCGCGCCACGAGAAGTCGCCACACTCCTGCTGAGCCTGAGCCTGCTGCATTGCCAGCGGCGTGAGCTGGCGGAGGCACAGGAACTGCTGGCCACAGCTGAAGGCCTGCGGGTCCACTTCAGTGACGAGGCGCTCCTGCTAGCTGATGCTGTGCGGATGGCCCTCGAGGCTGAGCGTGGAAACGATGAGTTCGTCGTCGAGAAGTTCACCGCGCTGAGCGAGCAGGGCGGCGAGGGGCTCTCCCCGGAGTACCTGCTGAGCCTGGCCTCTTCACTGATGATGACCGAGCACTACGCCTCGGCCCAGGCAAGCCTCCACGTCCTGCGGGAGATGGCTCCCGTCAAAGCAGTCCTGTGGTGGGTCCAGGCCCAATATCTGGAGGCCGAGATAGCCATCAGGGCGGGGAATATCGGCCATGCGCTCGGTCTCATCGAGTCGATCCCCGTCGGGGAAGAGGCCCGCGCTGAGATTCGCCGGGATAGGCAGCTGGTGCTGCAGACCTGGCGGCTGCTCATGCTCGGAC
>DXGD01000477.1 GCA_019114115.1 Candidatus Nesterenkonia stercoripullorum | reverse complement strand
CCCCTACATCTTCACGGTCGCGCTGCAGGATGGCAGCTGGGACCATGTGGGTTCCTACGCCCCTGAGCGGGCGCAGCGTGAGGATACTGTCGCTCTGTGGCACAAGGTCACCACGGCCGAGGATCCTGAGTGGACGCGTCGCTATCACTCCCTGGACATCGCCGAGAAGGCCTTCGGCGGGTCAGTGGAGATCACCCTGACCGACGGCACCGTGATCACCGATGAGATCGCCGTCGCCGATGCTCATCCGCTGGGCGCCCGTCCCTTCGCACGCGAGCAGTACATCGAGAAGTTCCGCGCGCTGGCCGCCGGCGTCGTGGAAGACGCCGAGATCGAGCGTTTCCTCGAGGCGGTGCAGCAGGTCGGGTCACTCGGCGCGGGCGAGCTGGACCAGCTCAACATCGTGGCGGCACCGGGTGTCATCGACCCGACGCAGGCACCGAAAGGACTGTTCTGATCCGATGCTGTACTCGAATACCACTGCCGAAGCGAAACGCCAGAATCTGCGCGAGATGCTCGTGCCCGGCGCGGCACGTCAGTTCCCCGGGACGTTCACCCCGCTCTCGGCACCGCTGATCCAGGAGAAGGGCTTCGACGGCCTGTACATCTCCGGTGCGGTGCTGGCCAATGAGCTCGGGCTGCCCGACGTCGGCCTCACCACGCTCACCGAGGTCGCGCAGCGGGCCGGGCAGATCGCGCGCATGAGTGACCTTCCCGCGCTCGTCGACGCGGATACCGGGTTCGGCGAGCCGATGAACGTAGCCCGCACCATCCATGAGCTCGAGAACGCCGGGCTGGCCGGCTGCCATATCGAGGACCAGGTCAACCCCAAGCGCTGTGGCCACTTGGATGGCAAGTCCACAGTGGACACCGAGACGGCGACGATGCGGATCCGTGCGGCGGCCGATGCCCGCAGGGACAGCGAATTCCTGATCATGGCCCGCACCGACCTGCGTGCCACCGCCAGCCTCGAGGCCACGATCGATCGCGCGCAGGCGCTCGTCGACGCCGGTGCCGACGCGATCTTCCCGGAGGCGATGAAGGATCTCGCGGAATTCGAAGCTGTCTGTGCAGCACTCGATGTGCCCGTGCTGGCCAATATGACGGAGTTCGGCAAATCGGAGCTCTTCACCCGGGGCCAGCTGGCCTCGGCCGGCGTGGCGATCGTCATCTACCCGGTGACCTCGCTGCGTGCGGCGATGGGCGCCATCGAGCGTACGCTGGACACTATTACCGCAGACGGCACTCAGCAGGAGGCTGTGCCGGAGATGATGACTCGTGCACGACTCTATGAGCTCGTCGACTACGAGTCCTACAACGCATTCGACACCGGGATCTTCAACTTCGCTGTTCCCGGTACCGCCACTGGCTCGGCCCCATCGGAAGGAGCTCGCTCATGACGCAGGAGAATCAGCAGGAGATTCACAAGGGACTAGACGGCGTCATCGCCGATTACACGGCGATCTCGAAGGTCAATCCCGAGAGCAATTCGCTGCTCTACCGCGGCTACCCAGTCCAGCAGCTCGCGCAGCAGCTCTCCTTCGAAGAGGTTGCCCTGCTGCTGTGGAATGGTGAGCTGCCCACGGCCGCGCAGCGCGATGAGTTCACCGCTTTCGAGCGCAGCCACCGCGCGCTGGCTCAGGAGGTCAAGACCGCGATCGACGTCCTGCCCACGGACACCCACCCGATGGACGTCGGACGCACTGCAGTCTCTGTGCTCGGGGCGATCCACCCCGAGGCTGGTGATACCTCCCCCGAGGTAGAGCTTCGCAAGGCCAAAGAGCTCTTCGCCGCGTTCCCCGCCGTCGTCGCTTATGACCAGCGCCGTCGCCGGGGCCTGGAGCTCGTGGAGCCGCGCGAGGACCTGGACTATTCGCAGAACTTCCTGTGGATGACCTTCGGCGAGGAGGCCGCCCCGGAAGTCGTCGAGGCCTTCCGCGTGTCCATGGTGCTCTACGCCGAGCACTCCTTCAACGCGTCGACCTTCACCGCCCGTGTGGTGACCTCTACGCTGGCTGACCTGCACTCCGCGATCACCTCGGCGATCGGCGCCCTGAAGGGACCGCTGCACGGTGGCGCGAATGAAGCGGTGATGCATACCTTCGAGGAGATCGGCATCGATCCGAAGGAGAGCCGCGAGGACGCTGCGGCACGTTCCAAGGCGTGGATGGAGCAGGCACTGGCCGAGAAGCGGAAGGTGATGGGCTTCGGGCACCGCGTGTACAAGAACGGCGACTCCCGTGTGCCCACGATGCGCGGTGCGCTGGACTCGATGGTCGCCCACTATGGGCGCGGAGAGGTCATGGGCCTCTACGACGGCCTCGAAGCCGCCATGGACGAGGCCAAGGGCATCAAGCCGAACCTCGACTACCCTGCCGGGCCCACCTACCACCTGATGGGCTTCGACACCGAGATGTTCACTCCGCTGTTCATCGCCTCGCGGATCACCGGCTGGAGCGCCCATGTGATGGAGCAGCGAGCCGACAATTCGCTCATCCGTCCGCTGAGCGCCTATAACGGTCCTGACGAGCGGAGCCTCTGAACGAGCGGCAGACGCCGCGGAGCGCCCGGGTCACCACCGGGCGCTCCGCGCAGTCCTGAGGGTGCACACCAGACCTGAGCACGCAGCGCAGTCCTGACCGTGCAGACCAGGCTGGGGCACAAGGCGGGCTGACTGCTCAGCCCTTCGCCCTCAACGCGGAGGTCAGCTTCATCCGTTGCCCTGTATGCAGCAGAGAGCGGCTGTAGATCCGGGCAGCCAGCAGCATCACCAGGGCCGCTGTGGCCAAGAGGATCCCCAGCGCGAGCAGCGGCTCGAACCACTGGGCATCGCCGAAGAACATCCGCAGCGGCATGGCCACCGGCGCACTGAAGGGGATGTAGGAGGCCACTGCCATCACTGTGGTATTGGTGTTGAAGAAGACGACGAGCATGTATGGCGCCATGACCAGCATCATCGTGGGCGTCATCACTGAGCCGGCGTCCTCCTGCCGCGAGACCAGCGCGCCCGAGGCAGCGAACATCGAGGCGACCAGCAGGAATCCCGGGACGAAGAAGAGCACGAACCAGAGCATCGGCCAGGTCAGCGTGTCCAGCAGCCCGCCTTGGCCCATGACCAGCAGCGCGCCGGCGGAGGCCGCCGCGTAGAGGATGGCCTGGCCCACCGCGATCACGGAGTTGCCCAGCACCTTGCCTCCGAGCAGCGCCCGCGCGGAGATCGAGGAGAGCAGGATCTCCACGATGCGGGACTGCTTCTCCTGAACGGTGTTCTGCACGATCATCGTGCCTGATCCCATGGACAGGATCATGAAGACCAGGCCGAAGAGGATCGCCACGATGAACCGCAGGCCCTCGTCCTGGTCACCGGGGTCGAGGACCTCGATGTCCGGGCTCACCGAGAGCGACTGCGCGATATCGGCCGGAGCGGCGTCGAGGCCTATCACGGTCATGCCGGTGGGGTGATCGGGGTTCGTGACGATGGCGGCCTCCACCTCGCCGTCGCGCAGCATCTGCTCCGCGCTCTCGCGGTCTGCGGCGTCCACCGGCTCTATGCCGCTTGCACCCGGCAGCGGAGTGCCTTCCTGGGCGGCGTCGGGGATCTCGATTCCGGATTCGACGGCGACATCGGATGCGGAGTCGTTGCCGCCGAACACGTTGGTCAAGACGATGCCGCCGACGATCAGGACCAGGGTGATGATCAGACCGATGACGAAGGACTTGCTGCGCACCTGAGTGGTGATCTCCCGCTCGGCGACCAGCGTCGTGGCCTGCCATGTGTTCAGCGGCGCAGGGCCGTCCCCTGGACCGGCAGCAGCTGCCGCTGCTGTCCCGCGGGGAGTGTTCTCAGTGGCGTGCTCGTGGGCATTCGGGGTGGTCATCGCGGGGTGTCCTCTCCCTCGGCGGCGTATGCGCTCATTCCCTTGAAGATCTCGCTCAGGCTCGGCAGTATCGGGCTGAACCGTTCGACGGCACCCTGCTGGACCGCCCGGCTCAGGATCTGCTGCGCAATGGGCTCCTCGGACCGGAAGATCACCCTGCCTGCCTCGAAGTCATCTGTCTGGACGCCGGGCTGCTCGCGAACCCAGCCGAGGTCCGCATCGCTGAGCAGCTCATATCGGCGGGTGCCGTGCTGTTCGCGCAGCCCCTCGGTTTCCCCCGACGCCAGGATCCGGCCCTTGCCGATAATGACGATGTCGTCGCAGAGCCGCTCCACGACGTCGAGCTGATGCGAGGAGAACAGGACGATAGCGCCGTTGCGCGCCTGCTCGGTGAGAACATCCAGGACGACGTCGACCGCCATGGGGTCCAGCCCGGAGAACGGCTCGTCGAGCACCAGCACATCTGGACCGTGAACCAGAGCAGCAGCGATCTGCACGCGCTGCTGGTTGCCCAGGGAGAGCGACTGCAGCGGGTCATTGCGGCGCTCGGCCAGGCCGAGCCGTTCAAGCAGCCTCTCGGCCCGCTCGGCGGCCACCTCCCGGTCGAAGCCGTGGAGCCTGGCCAGGTAGCTCACCTGGGAGAGCACGCTCATCTTGGGGTAGAGCCCACGTTCTTCGGGCATGTAGCCGAATCGCCGTCGTGAGCCGGCGTCGACGGGCTCACCGTCTAAGACGACGGTCCCGGAGTCGGCGTTGAGGACTCCCAGGATGATGCGCATCGTGGTGGTCTTACCCGCGCCGTTACCGCCGACGAAGCCGGTCAGCCTGCCGCGACCGGCGCTGAAGCCGACATCATGGAGAACCTGGTGGTCTCCGTAGGACCGGTTGATACTGTGGAGTTGTAGCATGCCTTCGAGTCTAGGAAGCTGCACCTCAGGCAAGCATCGGCCGATCGGGTGATTCCTCAGCCCTGTTCCCATCAGCTCCGGTCCCATCAGCCCTGTTCCATCAGCCCCGATTCGTAGGCGTAGGCGACGGCCTGGGCACGATTGCGCAGGTCCAGCTTCGTCAGCACGTGGGAGATGTGCGTCTTCACCGTCGCCGCCGAGATGAACAGCTGCTCCGCTATTTCCGTGTTGGAGAGCCCCTTGGCCACCTGGACCAGCACATCTCGTTCCCGTGCGCTGAGCAGGTCATCAACGGCTGAAGCCGCTGCATCAGGCTGGGACTCAAGGCTCTCGACGGCGTGCCTGATCAGTGCTCGGGTCATCTCCGGCGCGAGGAGGCCTTCCCCCTCAGCCACTGTCCGGATCCCGGCGATCAGCTGCTCGGGCGATCCCGTCTTGAGCAGGAAGCCCACGGCGCCGGCCTGCAGCGCGCGCAGCAGATAGTCCTCGCGGTCGAACGTCGTCAGCATGATCACCTGCGGACTGCCAGGCGCCGCGCAGATGCGCCTGGTGGCTTCGATCCCGTCCATCACCGGCATCTCGACGTCCATGCACACCACATCTGGCGAGGTGCTGGTGACGACCTCCAGAGCCGCGGCCCCGTCGGCGGCGCTGCCCACGACGTCGATACCTGGGTCATTGCCGAGAATCGTCGCGATCCCATCCCGCATCAGCTTCTGGTCGTCCACGAGGACGACGCGGATGACGCCGCCTTCGGGAACGGTCCGATCAGGCATCATAGGTTTCAGATCCTCTCCAGGGAATAGGGGAAACTGGCCAGCACGAGGAACCCGTGTTTCTCCCGAGGCCCGGCTTGGAGTGTCCCGCCGCTGCTCCGAGCGCGTTCGCGCATCCCGTTGAGGCCGTGGCGATGCCGGGTGTCCGCTTCGGCACCGGTCGGCGCGGCACGCCGGCCGGAGCCGTCGTCGGTGATCTCCGCTTCTACGGCTTGGGTACCGTAGCGCAGCCTCACATCGGCATGCGCGTGCTCCCCGGCATGTTTGCGGACGTTGGTCAGGGCCTCCTGCACAATGCGGTACAGGTTCAGCTGCACCAGGGGCGGGAGATCGCACGGCTCACCGACGACATGCCAGGCCACGCTCATCCCCGCGCGGCGAGCGTCCTCGATGAGCTGCGGAATCGTCTCCACGCCCAGCTCCGCAGCGGGCCCTCCAGTCTGCTCGGCGCCGGCGTCCTCATCACGCAAGGCGCCTAGCAGCTGATACAGCTCACCCACTGTGCTGCGCGCGGAATCCTCGACGTGGCGGATCGCCTGCTCGGCGCTCTCGGCGTCGGATCTCAGCGTGAGCCGGGCGGCCGCGGCCTGCACGCCCATGACGGAGACGTGATGGGCGACGGCGTCGTGCAGCTCACGCGCGATGCGCAACCGTTCCAGGACCACAGCCTGAGCCGCGACCCTGCGCTGCTCCTGGCGCAGGCGCTCCGCTTGCTCGCGGATCAGGGCCTGGTCGCGTGCCGCGACCCAGGCGCGGTGCCCGAACCAGATCGCACCGGCGAAGAACAGCACATTGATCAGCAGCGTATAGAGCATCGTGGCCAGTTCTGCGCTGCCTAGCGCCAAGCGCGCCAGGCCTTCACCGTCCTCGGCCTGCTCGCCGCTGCCGAACATGTCGACCCTGACGAAGTTGAGCACGAGCCACAGCCCCATGGCCGCGATCACGGACCAGCGCACGATCTGGGCCAGTCTCCGGCTCCGGCCCCAGGCGCCCAAGGTATACAGTGCCAGGAAGCATGCGATGCTGAGCACCACCACCTCCGGCACGCCGAACTCCACCGCCACGATGAAAACCCCGCACGTCACCACTGTGACGGCGGCTGGAAAGCGACGGCGCAGCGACAGCGGCAGGATCATCGCACCCAGGCACACGACCGATACCCAGGTCTCCGGGGCCTCCCCTGCTCCCGAGCCGCCTGCAGCCCGGAGCAGCGTCATCGACAGCACGCTCAGCGCGAAGAGCACCACAGCCAGGACGACGTCGTACCGGATCTGATCGCGGGTGGCCGGCGGACGGACCCACGCGCCACTGCGCAGCAGTTCCTCGCTCATGACGGCCCCAGCGCCCGCGGGTGGGCCGCGATATAGCTCTCGGCCAGGGCTTCGGCGGTGACCCGCGTGTAGATCTGCGTGGTGGTCACCGAGGCATGGCCCAGCATCTCCTGCACTGTCCGGATGCCCGCGCCGCCTTCGAGCATGTGGGTCGCGCAGGAGTGCCGCAGCGTATGCGGCGAGACTTCGTGGGCGATCCCTGCCGCCGCGGCATGGTTCTGCAGGATCGTCCAGGCCGACTGCCGGGACAGCCGGCCGCCGCGCTGGTTCAGGAAGAGCGCCGGAGAAGCGGCCCGTTTCGCGGCAGCGGCCGACTCCGCCAGAGCGGGACGACCGGCAGTCAGGTAGTCGGCCACCGCCTGCTGGGCATAGCGGCCCATCGGGACGAGCCGCTGCTTGGCGCCCTTGCCCGTGACCCGCACCACCAGGAGTCCATCGTCAGTGGCCGTGGCTGCCCCTCCAGCGCCACTCCCCGGACTGGCAGCCGCGCCTTCGGGACTGGGCGCGGCACCATCTGTGCCGGACGGCGCAGCGTGCGCAGCCTTCTGCGCCAGCCTGTGCAGGTCGTCGACGTCGAGGCCGACAGCTTCGCTCACCCGGGCGCCCGTGGCGTAGAGCAGCTCCAGCAGCGCACGGTCCCGAAGGCCCAGGGCGGTCGAGCGGCTGGGCGCTTCGAGCAGCGCGAGGACTTCCTCGACAGTGAGCGCTTTGGGCAAGGAGTCCCCTGCTTTGGGTGGAGTCACCCGGGCTGCCGGGTCATGGGCGGTCACGCGTTCCAGCGCCCAGTACTTGTGCAGACCACGCACCGCAGCCAGCACCCGACCGGCTGAGCGCGCGCTCAGGC
>DXGD01000476.1 GCA_019114115.1 Candidatus Nesterenkonia stercoripullorum | reverse complement strand
CGCGGGACATCCCCGTCTACGCGGAGCTGTGGAGAGCAGGAAAACTCCCGGTGCAGGAGCTCATCTCGGGAAGAACGACGCTCCCGGAGATCAACGAGGCCCTGGAGCAACTGGCCGATGGTCAGGCCGTGCGTCAGATGGTGATCTTCGAGTGACCCCGCCCGCACCTGCGCCTCGGCCCGCGCCCGCGGCGTCCATACCTGCGCCGTATGCGCTCCACAGACGGGCGTAGACACCGTCCTCGGCAAGCAGCTCATCGTGCGAGCCGGACTCGACGATCGCGCCGTCTTCCATCACCAGCACACGGTCCGCCATGAGCGCCTGACGGAGTCGATGCGCGACGACGACGCCGGTCCGTCCGGCCAGCGCCGCCTCGGCAGCCGCATCCAAGCGCCGCGCATGCTGGCTGTCCGCCTCGGCCGTCGCCTCGTCCAGGATCAGCACCGCGGGATCGGCCAGGACCGCCCGGGCCAGCGCCAGATGAGCGCTCTGGTCAGTCGTCAGCGCGTGTCCCAGCTCCCCCACGACGGTGTGCGCCCCCTCCGGCAGGCGCTCGACCCAATCCAGGGCTCCCACTGTGCTCAAAGCCGCCCTGACCTCGGCGTCGGAGGCTCCGGTCCGGGCCAGCCGGACGTCCTCGATGAGCGGGCCCGCGAAGACGTGGGCCTCCTGGGTCACCAGCACGACGGGCCGCGGATACGTGCCCGAGTGCTGGTCCACCGTGACGCCGTCGAGCAGCACTGCACCACCGGTGGGCTTCAGCAGCCCGGCGAGCAGGACCGCGACCGTGGATTTTCCTGCTCCGCTGGATCCGACAAGCGCTATCCGCTCCCCCGGCCGGACCTCGAAGGAGACATCCTGGACAGCGATCCGCGATCCATAGTGGTGGGTGAGTCCGCGAGCGCTCAGGTGCCCGGCAGGGGCTGCCTCGACGACTGCAGCCGCACGTGCCTCAGGCTCAGCCGCACTGACCCCCACGATCCGCTCAAGGCTGGCAAGGGCGGACTGAATATCGTCGAAGGTGAAGATGATCAGGCCGATCGGGTTGAACAGCCGGTGGAAGTAGAGCGCTGCCGCTGTCACCGCCCCGACGGTGGCGGCATCGGCGGATACCAGGAAGAAGCCGACCGTGATGATGGAGGCCAGCCCCACCAGCTCGGCGATATTGAGCCACGAGCCCCATCCGCTGGAGAACCACAGCACACCGCGGGAGTGACTGCGGGCCCGATCGGAGGACTCCTCGATGGCGGCGGTGTGCCGGCGCTGCACTCCATAGGCCCGGACGGTCGGCGAGCCCTCCAGCGAGGAGACCAGCGTTTCCGCACGGTCACCGAAAGCTGCCCGTTCCGCCGCATATCGCGGCGCGGCACGCGGCAGGTACCAGCGCAGGGCGAACACGTAGATCGGGATCGCCGTGAGCCCTGCCAGGGCCAGCCACGGGTTCAGGGCGAACAGTCCCGCGATAGTGAGCCCAACAGTGAGCGCTGCACCCGCCCAGGGGGCGAGCAGGCCCGTCACCACACCGGTGACCACGGCGACGTCGTCGCCGACTCTGCTCAGCAAGTCACCACGTCCGGCCTTCTCCAGCCGGCCGGACGGCAGACGCAGGGCGTCATCGATCACGCGCTCCCGCATGCGCGCCAGGACCCGCTGTCCGATACGTGCCACCAATGCCGAGCTCACCGCTGTCAGCAGCGCGCTGAGCAGGCCCGCGGCCGCCACGGCGAGGGCGATGACCACGACGTCGCTGGTGGCGCCACCATCGAGCACCGTGTCCACCAGGATTCCGATGGCCCAGGGCGCCACGAGCCCCGCCGCGGCGGCCAGCGCGGACAGGATCACAGCGCTGGCGGTGAGCAGGCGGTGGGCATGGAGCTGCGCTCCGACGGCCTGGCGGACGGCACGACCGGAGGCCAGCGGCAGCCGGGCGAGGCTCGGCGCCTCCGCGGCCTGGTGCGGGCTGGGACCTTGATCTTCGGCCGGCACTTCGACATGGTCGGTGCTCATCGCAGCACCTTCTCCCGGTACGTGGGGTCGCCCGCGAGCAGTTCACTGTGCGTGCCGGTGGTGACGGGGCCGTCTGCGGGCATCAGCAGAACCCGGTCGCTGGCCGCCAGCAGGACGGGACTTCCGGTGAGGATCACGGTGGTCCGCTGCGGCCCGTCAGCGCCGTGGCGCAGCGCGCGGATCCCCGCGGCGATGGCCTCTTCAGTCACGGCGTCGACGGCACTCGTCGGTTCGATCAGCACAAGGGCGCGCGCATCAGTGTGCAGGGCGCGGGCGAGCGTGAGGCGCTGCCGCTGACCACCGGAGAGGCTGAGCCCACGGTCACGCACATGCTCCTGCACGCCAGCTGGCCGGGACTCGATGAACTCGCGTGCGCCGGCCGCGGTGAGCGCGGGGCCGACGTCGCCGTCGGGGCGTCCCAGCGTCAGGTTCGCGTGGACAGTTCCGGCGAAGAGGTCAGGTCGGTGCGGCTCGATGTGGATCTCTTGGTGGATCTCTGGCTCCTGCGGAATCTCGATCCTGCGCAGCACGTCCTCCACGCCGGAATGCTCGACGACGATGCCGAGCAGCTCACCTGGGACCACGTGGATCAGGGGAGAACTGTCGGAGGCATTCTCATCTCCGCTCGGGGTTTCACGGGCCGTCTTTGTCGCAGGTCGCTCGGCGGCGAGGGATTCAGCCAGCACTGAGTGCACGCGTGACGCGCTGGTCTTCGCTGCGGCACCGGTCTGCAGATGGAAGCCGATGGC
>DXGD01000049.1 GCA_019114115.1 Candidatus Nesterenkonia stercoripullorum | reverse complement strand
GTCAAAGTGGGCAAACTCATGTGGTCTCCTAAAACGTGGTTGATGATGAATGAGGGGCGGGTGCGAGCAGCCAGCTCGCGGCGAAAGGTCGACGACCCGGTCAAGACCAGCGCTTACGGACGAGGGAGTAGGACCCCGACCTCACACCCACCCCAGCGGGCCATCGCTAGCCCCGTGCCCTACCCCGGTCACGAACCGGTACCGGACTCATCCGGCAGTGGAGCGACACAGCCATGGTTGAATAAGGGGCATGGCAAACCCCGCTGAGCTTCTTCATGACCTCTTCGTCTCCTCGAACAACGACAAGCAGTCTGCCCAGGGGGCGCGTCTCGACTCAGAGACGCTTGCTGCTCATCGACGGGCTGTCCGCTACCTCGACGGCATCGACGAGCTCCTGGATGTTGCCCAAGCTGCGGGGAAACGGGTCAGGACCTACCGCGCCTACTTCCCGGCGTGGACCAAAACCGTGTTCCACTTCCCCCGAAATTGGACAGGATCCAACACTGGCGCGATAAAATTGGAGGAGATCCGGCACCTCGAGAACCTCATCGACCTCCTCGACGACTTCGTGGAGCGCATCGACCCAGAGAAGTTCGAGGCCTTGTCCACATACCTCACCTTGGTAGAGAAGACCCTTACCGAGGACGAGTCACTGCCTGATTCCGTGAAGCGCTCTGCCCGGGCGATGATCACCCATCTGCGCGGGTGTATGGAGGACTTCGCCATCGTCGGCGACTTCGATTTCGAGAAGGCACTGGAGCGTCTCATTGGCGTGCTCGCGAATGTTGGACGGCGCAGTCAGAAGAAGGACGTGTGGTCGAAGGTGATGGGTCAGTTCGCGTTCCCCTACGCGGTGAACAACCTGCCGTCCATCTCTGACGGGGTGAGCGTCATCTCGAAGATGATCTCCGGGTAGTCGCCGCTTCGAGGGCCTGGTCGAGGGCTTGGTCTATGACGACGCCGGAGGGGATGCCGGACAGTACTTTCGCCTTCACGCTGCTGAGCACCCAGTTGACAGCGGCGCACTCGGTCAACGTCATTTCCATAGGAACCAGTCTTTCTTCCATACGGCACCTCCTGTAGTCGATGGTCAGTGTGTGGCACCTGTGTGGTGCCCGTGCCCTACCCCGTCCATGACAACGGTGGATGACTGATCATCAGTAGGGCTGGTATTTATATCCGCGCCGGTCGTTGCCTCCCGTGGGGCCGCTAAGCCACACTCCGGGGTTCCATCGTCCTGTCAGCGTCACAAGGTCATCGCGATCTACTCGGCGGATACGATGGTCCGCCATTCCTCACACGCTCGCTCTTGGCTGTCCAGGCAGGTATCTGTCCGGCGCTATGCACTGTTCAGTTTTCAAATAGCAAGGTCATGAAGACCTAGTGCTCCCACTCCCCCACGACGGAGACGGCCAGCAGACTGGCGGTGGAGCGAGTCACCCGCACTTCCCCATGCAGGCGACCAGGGGCTACAGCAGGTCGTCGGCGGACTTCACGACACCAGCGCGGACAAGCGTTCGGATCGCATCCACCACAGCGGCAGACTCCGACACGTCGACCTTCGACGCATGACCCCGCGGCCACACCACAGGCGCAGACCGCTGCACGATTGCCCGGTACCCCATCGACCCCAGGAGCTTCACGCGATCCGCCGCAGAGGATCGGGACTTGTACCACCGCTCCGTCCGAGGCTCGAAGAACTTGTTCGTCCCGTAGTGATCGATGTAGTCCTCCGAGGCACGCCACCCCACAGGTCGGTGCCAGGTCACCCACCGTCGACCAGGCGATTCGCCGTAAAGCCCTTTGTCGTCGAACGCTTCGTACTCCTCGAACTCTGGGGATTCGATGATCCTCGCCCGGTACATGTAGTCCTTGCTCATTGCTTATGCCGCCTTCCGCGGGTTGAGTGCTGCGCCGTAGGTCTCGAAGTCGTTCTGGACCCACTTCCAGGCGATGTCCTGGCCCTTCTTCTTGATCAGCGGCTTCGTGAACTCGTAGCCGGTCTTCTCGCTCACCCCGGTCTCGTTCCATCCCCAGCCGTTGCGCCGGGCCTGCGCGGTGATGTGCCCGTTGTCCTGCCGGTCGCCGCGGACTGTCATCCCGTGGCGCCCCAGCAGCTCGTAGACATCGTTCTGCTTGATGTCAGCGCCGCGGGTGTCGCCGAACTGCTGGACCTGACGGGCGAACTGCTGTCGGCCGATCGCCTTGTCCACACCGGAGTGCGCGGCAGCCTTGGCGACCATCGGCGCCTGAATGTCGAGCGCCTGCTGGTGCCGGGCCGACTCCTTTTCCGCGGCATCCGCACGGGCAGCTTCCAGCTCGGCACGATCCGAGGCGTCCGCAGCGGCGCGGAGAGCTTCGGAGTAGGTCTGCGGGATAGCCGGAGTCTGCGCGGCGGTCTCAGCGACGTGAGTCTGCACCGCGAAGTACGCCATCGCTGCGGCGATCTCCGGCTTCCGAGGGTCACCGTTCATCGCGGTGAGGTAGGCGGCAAACCGGGCCATCTCGTAGTCCTGCTGTGCCGGTCCTCTGGTTCCCGAAACTTTGGCGGCTCCGACAAAAAGGCTGTTCACGTCGTGTCCCTGGACCTCTGCGGCGATCTTCGCCCGGT
>DXGD01000475.1 GCA_019114115.1 Candidatus Nesterenkonia stercoripullorum | reverse complement strand
AAGGAATCGGACCACAATCCGACTCCGATGGAACCATGGTTCTCGCGGGCCGCGTGGGTCCCGCTGCTGAGCTTCTGCATCCTCATGGCCTCCGTGCATTCGATGAGAGACGACGCCCTTACCTTACACGTGGCACAGCCTGATTCATTCTCCTCTGCGAGGGGCTAGACAACACCCAATTCTGATCTGCAGCTACGCGGCGCTGCCGACTTCCTCGAGGGCCGCGTCCACCGCTGCGACGACGGCGACGACCAAGGGCTCCTCGAATTGGCCCTCTATTCTGAGCGCCGGCCCTGACAGTGGACCGCCGCCCATAATGACGGCCTCGGAGCCGTCCGAACTGACGGACTCCCGCACGGCATCGGCAAGCGCCTCGTCGAGCTCGTCCGGTGACTCGACGATTTCGTCGGGGTCTCCGGGAGTGACCTGGACGCCGTGATACTGGTCCGCGTAACCCAGCGAATCTGCCTTCTCCTGGAATGACTCGACAAGGTCTTCGTCGGGCGTGATCGTCACTATGCCGAACTCCCGGCCATCTCGTGCGGCTGCATGGAACGCCTCCTCACCGATGCCGAATACGGGGATATCGACCTCGTCACGCAGCTCCTCAAGGCCGGGGTCGCTGAAGGCGGAGACGATGATGGCCGCGACGTCGTCGTCCTCTGCGGCCTCTATGCCGAGGTCGACGACGCCACTGGCAGCGTCCTCCATATCTTGAGGTGTGGTCAGCAGCGGCGGGGCAGCCTCATTGCTGACTCCCACGACGTTCGCCTGGTCGCCGGCCTCTTCCTCAGCGAGGTCGACCATCGACTGGGTGGAGTCCTCGTTGGAGTTGGGGTTGATCAGAACGATCGTGCTGGGCGCATCGGATGCCTCTGAGGAGCCTGCCTCTTCGCCGTCGTCACCACTGGAGCAACTCGAGACCGCCAGCGTCAGAGCGGACAGGCCCGCCACGCTTCGCCAGACGAGAGCGGCCTTGGACCGTGGCGCCAGATAGAGATGGTCACTCATGAGATTTCCTCCGACGTATCACAGAACGGTTCCAACCCAATGCGCACTACTGTACAACGATCTCGCTCCGTGATTCCGATTTGTGGAGTACTTTTTCTACATAGCGGCAGAGTTAGCACCACGTGATATCTGCCACGTACAGCTCACCGGCACACCCAGTGAATTAGCACATCAACCGCGATTCATGTTCATGCTGAGGTATTCCCCCGGATTCAAAGACGCTCTGCAGTCATCAAGTACTGTGCGACCAATCCCGTGCGACCCATTCCCGGCACGATCATTTCGCGAAGATTCTGCGACGGCGTCGCAGGCCCTGCGATACTTTTGCGACCCCCTCCCACCACATCCCTTGCTCGCCGCAATCTCACACAGAATCCTCCAGGGACCCCCAAGAATAAACTCGTCATTGGCCAATGCCACGCGCATATCGGGCCACCCAGTAGCCGTCGAGTGTGATATTCGTTACACTACTGCCATATGGAGCTTATTTTCCATATTATGAAAGTCAGTGATCGGGCTGACCCGTGAATCTGCACGGATGCCGATGCGCAATGGCCGCCGATCGTGGCCTACCGCATCGTGACCCTCGAGCCGGCGTTCGGGTGGACCGCCAGATCGCACAGACATAGCCCATCACAGTATTCCGTGAGGGCTACGGGGAGGAGCGTGACGACGCCAGGGATACGGGAGAAGGCAATTCCCGCTCACTGCGTGATGGCAAGCTCGCACTGACGCGCTCCACGTGATGTATGAGGATTCACTTAGACCTATCACCCGCACAGCGCAATGCCAGTTTCGTGCATCTTCAGTTTCGGAGGGACAACCATGCCAGACCATAGCTCGCGCGAGGGTACTGACACGTCGGCGACTAAAGCTCCAAGCGCCGACAATGTCGATCAGCTAGCCCCCACCCCCACGCGCATTCTGGGGCGAACATCGTATCTGCTGCTCTGGATGGGCGGCTGCATATCCATCGGCACCTTCACCATGGGATCGAGCCTGGTGGGACAGCTCAACCTCCTCCAGGCCTTCATGGCCATGGTGGTCGGATGTGTCATCATCGGAGTCGGCCTCATGGTCAATGGAGCCGCAGGCAATAAGTACGGCATCCCGTTCGTCGTGCAGCTGCGATCGAGTTTCGGCTTCATCGGGACCAAACTTGCGGGGCTGATCCGTGCAGCCCCCGCGGTCGTCTGGTTCGGATTTCAAAGCTGGATCGGTGCAGCCGCCATCAACCAGGTAGTCATCACCCTATTCGGATACAGCAACGTAGTGCTGTTCTTCATCCTGTTCATCGTGGCCCAAATCGCCCTGTCAGCGTTCGGGTTCCACGGGATCAAGTGGCTGGAGAACATCGGCGCAGTGATCATGATCCTGGCGCTGATCTACATGTTCTTCAGCGTCATCAACCGGTACGGGGCCGAGATCGGTGAAGGCCTCATCGACATCGAAGGCAGCTGGGGCGTTCCCTTCTGGAACGCGACGATGCTGTTCCTCGGCATCTACGCCACCATGATGCTCAATGTGGCGGACTACTCCCGTCAGGCATTCACCGGGGTCCGTCGCAGCACGATGGCCCTCATCTACACCGGTGCCATCCTGCCGGTGACCATGTTCATGGGGCTCATCGGCCTCATGGTCTCCGCGGCGACCGGAGTCGTAGACCCCATCGAGGTCTTCTCGTCCGCAGTCGACAACACACCCCTGTTGATCATCTCGCTCATCTTCATCGCTGTCTCGCAGGTCACCACCAACGTCCTGAACAACGTCGTGCCACCGGTCTACGTCCTGATGGACCTCTTCAAGATGCGGCACAACATCGGCGTCATCGTGGTGGCCGTGCTGTCTGTGGCGACGTTCCCCTGGCTGCTGGTCCGGGACGACAACGCAGACAACCTGCAGATGTTCGTGGAGACCTACTCCGCGTTCCTCGGCCCGATCTTCGCGATCATGGTCGTGGACTACTACTTCATCAGGCGGCAGGTGCTCGAAGTTCCTGAGCTGTACGATGAGGGCGGCCGCTTCTCCGGGGTCAATATGGCCGGCGTCATCGCGACCCTCGTGGGTGTCGTCGTCGCCTTCAGCTTCTCCGACATCGGATGGTACATGAGCCTGCTTCCCTCGGGAATCGTCTACTATCTGCTGATGCGCTATTGGAAGAAGATGGAGCGTTTCGGCGCTGTCGGAGCGACCACTGAAAATGCTGCAGGGAGTGCCTCATGAAGATTCTCGTCGCCAACGTCAACACGACGGCGAAGATGACCGACGTCATCGCCGCCTCAGCCCAAGCAGTCGCCGCGCCAGGCACTGAGATCGTGGGGATCACCCCCGATTTCGGGGCAGAGTCTGTGGAGGGCAACTACGAATCCTATCTGGCTGCCGTCGCGGTCCAGGAAGCGATCCTCACCTACGACGGCGACTATGACGCCGTGATCCAGGCAGGCTACGGCGAGCACGGACGAGAGGGCCTGCAGGAACTGCTGTCCGTCCCGGTCGTGGACATCACGGAGGCCGCCGCCTCGACGGCCCAGTATCTCGGGCATAGGTACTCGGTGGTGACCACCCTGGATCGCACTGTGCCGCTGATCGAGGACCGGCTGCTGCTCGCCGGCCTCTCCCAGCGGTGCGCTTCGGTCCGCGCCTCGGGTCTGTCCGTCCTTGAGCTGGAGGAAGATCACGACAGGACGGTCGAGACCATCGTCGCCGAGTCGGTGAAAGCCGTGGAGCAGGACCGCGCCGAGGTCATATGCCTGGGCTGCGGCGGCATGGCCGGTTTGGAGGCCGCGGTCCGCGAGGCGACTGGTGTTCCAGTGGTCGACGGCGTGGCCGCAGCCGTGACCGTGGCGGAGTCGCTGGTGCGGCTCGGGCTGGGGACGTCGAAAGTCCGGACCTATGCACCACCGCGGCCGAAGCACGTGACCCGCCCGGTCGCGTCGCGAGGCTGAACATCACAGCGGTCCGTCGCCAGTCGGCCGCTCACGCTCGCAGCAGCGGCACGTTCGGGGCCGGTGCGGGGTAACACCTAGTGTTCTTCCGCGCCGGCCTCCTTCGCGCCGGTCTCAGGCTGGAAGCATGAAGGGCGGGGTGGTCGGGGCGCCTGGGGTCAGCTACCGTTCGTCTGCGGCCCTGGCCGGTCCGTACACGTGGTCGAACGCTTCTCTGGCGTGGTCCACGCGTGGCATATGGGCCGTGGCCCACCCGAAGAGCGCGTCGACGAGATCCTGCAGGGTCGAGCCCAGCTCGCTGATACGGTATTCCACTGCGACCGGCCGGGTATCGATCACCACCCGGTCGACCATGCCGTTGCGCTCCAGTCGGCGCAACGTAGCGGTCAGAGACTTCTGCGACACTGCAGGGATGACTCGCCGCAGCTCGTTGAATCGCCGCGGGCTCTCACACAGCTTGTCGAGTACGAGTAACGACCATTTATCGAGCACCTGATCCAGCAGCTCCCGGTGTTTTCCGGCGATCTGCGAATAGCTGATCTCAGCTCCGGTGGTTTCATCCATGATACTTAGTCTCGTTGAAGTGATCTTTCCTGACTAGATAGACAGGAGATACCAGCTCCTCGAAGGAAAGGAAATCTCCATGTCCGTTCACCTCACCACCCCCGAAGGCATGTGGCAGGCAGTCCCCTACCACCACGTCTCGGTAGCCACCGGCAGCAAGCACATTCACGTGGCCGGCCAGATCGCCCGCGACGCCGACGGCAACCGCCTCTCCCCCGGTGACCTCGCAGGTCAGCTTGCCGACGCCCTGCGCAACACCGCACGCGGCCTAGCAGGTGCCGGGGCGAGTTTCTCCGACGTCGTGCGCCTGCGCATCTACCTCGCCAAATACCAGCCGGAGCAGTACCCCGAGTTCGCGGCGGGCCTCGAAAGCGTCGTCGAGGAACTCGGCATCCCCCAGCCGCTCCCACCGCTGTCAGGCATTGGCGTCGACTTCCTCTTCGAACCCGATGTGCTCGTCGAAGTCGAGGCTTATGCCATCCTCGACTGAGGAAGCCCTGCTCACCTGGCCACCCACCCCGCTCACCTCGCCGCCGGCGTAGCGACGATCAGCGAGCTCCCGCCACGGTCCGCCGGCAGCACAGGTGGTTCAGGACGTCCGGGTGCGGCGGGCGTGGGTGCGTGCCTTGATCCTGTTGCCGCAGGTGGCCATCGAACACCAGCGGGCTGTGCCGGGGCGGCTGTGGTCGATGAGGAAGAGGTGGCACTCGGTGTTGGCGCAGGGTCGCAGGCGTCCGGGCAGCTGCTCCTGGACCCGCGACCACGCCAGCACCGCCCGCGCAGAGAGGCGTTCATCGGCAGGGGCGGAAAGGTGCCACCGCAGCCCTGCGCTGGTGACCTCGGGAAGAAGTGCCGCCCCGCTCATCGCAGCGGCGAGGCGGTCGGTGGCCTCGCTCTCGTGACGGATCACGCTGAACAGGGCGTCACGGGTCTCGCGCATATGGGCCCGTTCAGGCTCCGTCCCTGCCCCTCCAAAGCGTTCCAGGAGGTCCCGCCCACCCGCGCCGCCAAGCTGGTCGGTGGGAACCCCATCGATGACCGGAGCGCTGTTGAGCACGGCCAGGAGCAGATCCTCGTCCTCGATCACTGTCGTCCTCCGTTCAGTCTTCACGCGGCGGCTTCGCCTATGACGCGGCGCGGTCTCAGTGACGCTGCTGCCTGTTCGCTGCCGTTGTCCGTCCGACCATCCCATGCTACCGTGCAACTAACCACTAAAACAATGTTAAGAGGTTAGATATGACGAATGTGCACCACCACACCGTGACCATCGACGGCCTGGAGGTCTTCTACCGAGAGGCAGGTCCTCAGGATGCCCCCGTGCTGCTACTGCTTCACGGCTACCCGACGAGCTCCCATATGTTCCGGCACCTCATCCCGGCCCTTGCCGATAGGTACCGAGTGATCGCTCCAGACCACATCGGCTTCGGACGGTCCTCGGCGCCCTCAGCCGATGACTTCACCTACACGTTCGACGCCCTCACCGATGTCACGTCCTCCTTCCTTGAGGCTGTAGGGGTCACGAGCTACACCGTCTACGTGCAGGACTACGGGGCACCGATCGCGTGGCGGCTGGCTCTGGCCTCCCCGGAAGCGGTCGAGGGTGTGATCTCCCAGAACGGCAATGCCTACGAGGAGGGCTTCGTCTCAGAATTCTGGGAGCCCATCTGGGCCTACGGGGCCGACCCCTCGCCGGCCCATGAAGCGGCCCTCCGCCCCGCGTTGGCGCGAGAGGCGATTGAGTGGCAGTACACCCACGGCGTGCCCGACACCTCCCTCATCGCCCCTGATGCCTGGGAGCATGACATCGCGCTGATGGCGCGGGAAGGTATCGACCGGGCCCAGCTGGCGCTCTTCGCCGACTACGTCAGCAACCGAGATCTCTACCCGCAGGTCCACGACTGGCTGCGCTCCTCCGGAGTGCCCGTGCTGGCCATCTGGGGGAAGAATGACGAGATCTTCGGCGCCGCTGGTGCCAGCGCCTTCCGCAAGGATTCACCCCACGCCCGTGTCGAGCTTCTCGACGGCGGCCACTTCCTCCTGGAATCGCACCTGGACGACGTCGTGCGTATCATCCGGGACTGGCGCGGGACGTTCTGAAGCCGTGGCTACGATGATCCCCACACCGTCGAAGGAGTCCACCATGAATCCGATCCTGCTCGCTGGCGGCTCCGGCCTTGTCGGCCGATGGGCCGCACATCATCTCCGCGCGCAGCACCCTCAGCTGCCGATTCTCATCGGCGGTCGAGACCTCGCCAAAGCCCAGGCGACGGCTGAGCGCATCGGCGAGGCCGAAGCAGTCCTCCTGGACTCGGAGGCTGAGGACCTGGGCCTCGGCGATCGGCCTGTGGCCGCGGTGGCCACGCTGTACCGGGACAGCCACCTTGCTGCGCTACGCTTCGCGCAGTCACGAGGAGCCGGGCACATCAGCATCTCGGCGGAGCCTCAGGACATCGCACCGGAAGTCGCGGCCTACATGCACGACCCGGGCCGCGCCCCGGTCGTGCTGGGCACGGAGTGGCTGGTGGGTGCCACGACCATCCCTGCGCTGCAGCTGGCCTCGCAGTTCGCACGGATCGAGGATATCCGGATCGCGGCAGTACTGGACGTCCAGGACACAGGCGGCCCGGAACAGGTCGCTGACTTGGAACGCCTGACCGATTCAGCGCCGATGGTACTGGAGCGCCGCAATGGCGTGTACGCCTGGCACGCTGCAGATGCCGAGCCGACCCTGATTCACGCCGTCGACGGTACCGACATGCAGGCCTCGCCGATCTCACCGAACGACGTCGTGACGCTGGGCACGGTGACGAACGCCCGGAACATCAGCTTCTCCCTTGCCGAAGAGCTCAGCTCTACGCGCCGGCAGGGTGGTCCCATGTCGACGGAGGTCATCGTGGAGATGGCCGGCGACGACACATCGGGGCAGCCGCTCCGCCTCCGCCAAGCCGTGGTCCACCCCCAAGGGCAGATGTCCCCCACGGGCCTCGGAGTCGCCATGGTGCTCGAACGGCTGGCCGGCCTCGACGGAGCCGCACCTGCCGCTGCCGGCCTCTACTTCCCCTCCCAGCTGCTCGACGCCGACACCTACCTCGAGCGCCTCGCACGCACCGGCGGCCAAGTGCTCCAGCTCGACCCAGCGGCCTAGACGACGTGGGCATCGCCGGCTGTGCCTGCAATGACCAGCAGAAATGACCAGCAGATAAGGTTTATGAGTGATAGAGATTCTGAATCGGAGCGAAGTCGACCGCGCGCGGGACACCGGGCACATCGTCGGCGATATCCTCCACACCCTCAAGGGGCGCGTCGGCGTCGGCACCAACCTGCTCGAGATCAATGAGTGGGCCCAGCAGATGATCCACGACGCCGGTGCCACCTCCTGCTATGTGGACTACGCCCCCTCATTCGGCAGGGGTCCGTTCGGCCACTACATCTGCACTGCGGTCAACGACGCCGTCCTGCACGGCATGCCCCACGACTATCGCCTCGTCGATGGTGATCTGCTGACACTGGACCTCGCGGTGCTCAAGAAGGGCATTGCGGCTGATGCGGCCATCAGCTTCGTCGTCGGGCCGAGTGCCTCCGCGCAGGACCTGGCGATGATCTCCACCACTGAGCAGGCGCTGCACGAAGCGATCGACGTGGCGCGGCCAGGTGCGCGCATCGGGGACCTCTCACACGCGATCGAGAAGGTGCTCACCGCAGCGGGGTACACGATCAATCTCGAGTTCGGTGGTCATGGGATCGGCTCGACGATGCATCAGGATCCGCATATCGCCAACGCGGGCCGCCCAGGGCGCGGATACGCGCTGCGTCCCGGCCTGCTTTTGGCTCTCG
>DXGD01000474.1 GCA_019114115.1 Candidatus Nesterenkonia stercoripullorum | reverse complement strand
GTGTGCTACATCCGCACTGTCAGTGCGTCGGCCGCACTGCTATCGACTCGCCGTCACGGGACGTGAAATCGCGCGGCTGAGAGCGCATGATCAGCAAATACACGATCGCAGCCAGAATCGCGCCGATGAACCAGGAGAACCCGGAGATACCGCTGAACGCCGGGACCAGCGCGATGACCAGAGCCACGACGGCCGCGGGGAGACCTGCGACGACGGCGCGCCTATTCACCCCGCGGGTATAGGCGTACTCTCCCCCGGCTTCGTCTGTGTACAGATCCGGCACGTTGACCCGGCCCTTGCGGACCAGCCAGTAGTCCGCCATGATCACACCGAACAACGGTCCCAGCAGCGCGCCCAGCCCGCCCAGGAAGTAGACGATCACCACAGGCGAGTTGTACAGGTTCCACGGGAGGATGATGAAGCCGATCACCGCCGAGACGAGCGCGGCCCGCGGGAAGTTCAGGTGCCTCGGGAAGAGGTTGGTGAACATGTAGATCGGCGCGACGAAGTTCGCCATCAAGTTGACCGCGATCGTGAGGATGATCAGCGCCAGGCTGGCCAAGACCAGCAGCACTGTATTGGGGATGTTCTGTACGACTTCCGTGGGCGATTCGATGATCGTGCCGTCGATGGCGTACTGGGAGCCGGTCAGCACCACCACGATCAGACCGAAGAAGAGCATGTTGATCGGAATGCCGTAGAAGTTGCCCCGCACCACGGATCGCTCGGAGGGAGCTCCCCGGGTGAAATCGCAGAAGTTCAGCACGAAGGTGCCGTAGATGACGACCCACAGCGCCGCGGACTCGAAGATGCGCACCCACATCGTGGAACCGGTCAGGGAATTCTCCGTGGACCACGAGATGGTGAAGCCTGCTTCGAAGAACATCCATGCCGCCAGGGCCGCCAGAGTGACCAGGATGATAGGGCCGGCGAACGCCTCGTATTTCCTGATCATCTCCATACCGCGGATCACGATCAGCACTTGCAGCACCCAGAGGATGACGAAGGATATCCACCCCAGCGTGGAGAGGCCGAGGAAGCTGTTCGTATCCCAGTCGGCGGCAGCGGGAAGAATCGCGATGATCAGCACGCGCAGCACGACAGATGCCAGATACGTCTGGATCCCGAACCATGCGATGGCCACGGAGCCGCGCACCACCGACGGGATCTTGGCTCCTCGAACACCGAAGGCGATCCGGCTCATCACCGGGAAAGGAACGCCGACTCGTTCACCCATGAATCCGGACAGGTTCAGCAGCACGAACAGCAGCACCGCGCCCAGCAGGAAGGCCAGCATGATCTGCCATGCCCCCAAGCCCAAGGCGAAGAGCCCGATCGCGAAGACGTAGTTGCCCAGGGAATGCACGTCGTTCGCCCACAGGGTGAAAATGCTGTAGGCGTTCCAGGTACGTCCGGCCCGCGTCGTCGGTGCGAGGTCGCGGTTGTACAGGCCCGGACTCGTGCCCTCGGGCACGGGATGGGTAGGCTGCGGATCCTTCGGCGCACGCATGGCCTCGGGCTCCGCGACTCCCCAGGGAGTGGGTGTCGCACCTGGCGACGAGCTCCCCCGCGCGGGGGCCTGTTCAGGACCGGCCTGCGCGGGGGATCCTTCTGGATGATTCGTCATCTGTCCTTGCGTTCCTCAGCGTCGCGGAGGATCTCCTCGGTCAGCAGCGCCTTGATCTGGCTGGTGTCGGTGACCTCGCCACTGGCGATGGCGTCCTTGACCTCATGGACTCGGTCGTCGGGAACCATCGGGATCTCGTCACCGTCCGGGTCGACGAACTTCCCGTCGATATAGACGTCTCCCTCATCGAGGTCGCGCAGATCGCCAGGGCTGAGCACGCGCACCGGCTTGGCGGCGAATACCGAGGCGTTCTTTGAGTTACCCCAGGAGATCTCGTTGAACAGGATGTTCAGCAGCACTGCCATGAAGGCGGCTGAGGAGATTCCGGAGTGGAAGATGGTCTGGAACCACTCCGGGAAACCGTGGTAGAAGTCCTCACGGACCACCGGGATCATGCCGAATGCCAACGACGTCGACACGATGATCAGGTTCATATTGCCTTCGAAGGAGACCTTCTGCAGGTTCCGCACGCCTGAACCGGCCACCGTGCCGAACAGCACCATGCCGGCACCTCCGAGCACCGGCATCGGCACCGCGGCGATGACCTCGCCCAGGATCGGCAGCAACCCGAGCACCACCATGATGATGCCGCCTGCCGCCACGACGAAGCGGCTCTTGACGCCAGTCAGAGCGACCAGACCCACATTCTGCGCGAAGGCGGACTGGGTGAAGGAGCCGAACAGCGGCGCAACTGCCGAGGACGCCATATCGGCACGCAGTCCGTTGGCGATGCGGCGTGAATCGACAGGGGTCTTGATGATCTCGCCGACGGCGATGATGTCCGCGGCAGTCTCGGTCTTGATCACCAGGATCACGATGAACATCGAGATGATCGCTGCGACGTCGAACGTCGGCGCGCCGAAGGCCAGGAAGTCAGGGAGAGCGACGGCAGAGGTCTGGCCCATCTCGGAGAAGTCGGCCTTGCCCATC
>DXGD01000473.1 GCA_019114115.1 Candidatus Nesterenkonia stercoripullorum | reverse complement strand
GCCCAGGCCGGCGCGCAGGCCCTGGCCACGGTCCTGATGAACAGTGGCGAATGAGTAGCTGGACCCAGCGACCTCGCGCTCGACACCGTGCTCGTCGAGCTGTTGGACGCTGATCTTGCATACGGCCGACTCGTGTGCCTGCCATGGAGCGCCTCGACATTTCGCAGCTGACCCGCCGGCCGGTCGGCCAGTCAGTCGGTCGGTCAGGGGCCAATTATGTGGCCGCTCGCTGCCTCCAGTCTGAGAGCGCGAGGATCCGGGCAGCGACGTCGGCGGGACTCAGGCCGTCGGTTTCCAGGCGATGAGCCCTTTTCGGAGTTGCCTGGTCCAGGTGGTCTGCCATCTTGGCGCTGCTGGTGAGGTGGCGGTCGAGGCTCTCGCCGCGCTCGCGGGCACCCAGCCGTGACGCCACGACGAGACTGCTGGCGCGCAGCAACACGGACGTCGCCTCGACCGGACCTCCCATCGCGGCGGTCAGGGCGTCAGCTTCGAGGACCGAGACCGTATTGGTGTAGATGAGTCGCTGGTATCCGGCCTCGCGGTAGTTGGCCCAGACGACGGCGAGGTTTCGCTCTGCAAGTCGTTGCCGCCATGGTGCGGGGTGGGCCAGGTCGAGGGTGTCACCTTCGATGACGGCGTGCTGGATGTCTAGGTTCGAAAGCACGTCATGGAGCGCGAAAGCCGCTGCCGATTTGCCCACGCCTGAGCGGCCGCCGATAAAGATCACCTGCGAATGCGCCATGCTTGATTGTCCCAGACCCCCCACTGTGAGTTGCCAATCAGTCAGACCGATTGCAGACACGACTGCAGGGCGGCCCCAACTCTTGGTCAGCACCAGGTGAAGAGTTCAGCGGCGGCATGTTCGGCAGCGAGTCCATGTCATGGATGAGTCATGGGGCGGGGTCTTCGACCTTAGGTTCGTGATGACCTACACCGAGGGGACCCCCCCCCGGTGTCTCCATGGTGGACTGCCCACACGAATCCTATCGGCGATGATCGTTCGCGACGATCTTTGCGGTGGAGTGTAGGACTCAGCTGAAAGTATGACAGAGCGGAATCTAGCGGCAGGTTGATGCAGGCCTAACAACTCATGTGCCCTCAGGGAGTGTGCCGAAGCTGTTGTTGTAGTGCTGGCCTGGTCGTGGGTGCGTGAATTTGATGGCTGACCAGGTGGCATCGACCGCCAGTGTCTTGCTCTCCACGAGTCCGTGGCGATAGCCGATGCGGAAATGCGCCTCCATGTCCTCGGCCCTTGTGACGAACAGGTGCAGGTAGGGGTAATGGCCCTGGAGTTCTTCCGTGAGGTCCACTGGAGGCAGTGACAGCGCCTCAAGCGCCTCGGGCGTGGCTCCGATGATGTGAGCGCGAGTCCCGGCTTGTATGCCCATTTTCTCTGAAACTAACCGCATCCTTTGTCGCCGACGAGCGCGGTATGGAATGTCAGCGTGCGTTCGGTGAGTATGGCGGTGGCCTGCTCGTCGAAGTGCGCACGTTCGTGGAGGGCCGTGGACCCCAAGCAGCCTCCCCGTGTCAGGTGCGTCGCGTGCTTGAGAACCCAGCTCCGTCAGGCTCGGCAAGGGATGCAGGGTCGGAGGGCACACCGTGCTGCTCCCGGAGTGAGCTCATGAGTCCAGCCCAGGCTTCCGGGAGCTGGAAGTCCAGCTCGCGTGCCGGGCCCGATTTCTCCGGGTCCGCGTCGCAGTACTGCGCGCCCCAGAGACCGACAGTGGCCAGCACCGGCACGAGGTCGATGCCTTTCTCAGTGAGGCTGTAGATCGCCTTCTGCTTATGACTGGGGTCGTTTGCGCGGGTAATGATGCCAGCGCAGACAAGTCGCTCAAGGCGATCCGCGAGGATGCTCGAGGTGATGTTCTCATCAGAGCCACGCAGAAGTTCGCGGAAATGTCTCCTGTTGGCAAAGATCATGTCTCGCAGGATGAGCAGCGTCCAGCGGTCACCGAAGACCTCGATCGCAAGGTTGATGGGGCACCCAGATCTTTCACGCGCGGCCATACTTCACCTGCTCCCGGCGCTGTAGAAGCCGATTTCATCGGCGAGGAGGTCGGTCATCGCCTCAGGCGCGGAGATCATCGGCCAGTGCCCGCTCTCCAGGTGCTTCCGGCGCCAGTTCCGCGTGTCCTTGGCAACTGGGGGTGCGTCTTTCCATGCTTCGTCCTTGTCGTCGCGCGAGGAGAGGGCCACGTAGGTGCTGAGCTGTGCGCCCACGGGCGCAGAGAGCCGTGCAGGATCGGTAATCGTGTGACCGGGATGTGGTGTGAACCGCTGCGCGAGGAAGTCTCGATCTGCGGGTGTGAGGTCAGGCTCGACGTCGAGCATCTGACGTCCCGGCGGCAGCCAGAGATCGCCGGCGGCGACGACGTCCGCCCTCTCCTGGTCCCGATCCTTCTGGGAAGCGCCCCAGTCATCGAGCAGCGACCGGCCATTGACCGGCAGGAATCCGCCGAAATGGACAAGACCAAGGACCTGCCCGTCGAGCCGGTCGGCGGCCAGTGCGGCTGGCATGGCCGAGTAGGAGTGCGATACCAGCACCACGGGCCGAGTGTCCCCAGAGGTGACGTGATCGACGAGCTGTCGGACATGGTGCTCGAGCCGGATCGCGGCGATAGTGCTTTC
>DXGD01000472.1 GCA_019114115.1 Candidatus Nesterenkonia stercoripullorum | reverse complement strand
GCGATGGCACGGGCGAGGGCCAGGCGTTGGCGCTGCCCTCCGGAGAGGCTGAGTCCCTCTTCGCCGATGGGGGTGTGGACGCCGTCGGGAAGGTCGTAGACGAACTCCGCCTCTGCGGTCGTCAGTGCCTCATGCATGGCGGTCTGCAGCGCTTCGTCGCGGTCTTCGGGGCCAGGGCGGGTCAGCTCGTCGCGCTCGCGGCCGAATGCTGTCCCCAGCAGGACGTTCTCTTCGACGGACGCGGAGAAGAGGGTGGGGTCGTCGAAGGCTAGGGCGACGCGGGAGCGCAGGTCCGCGAGGTCGAGCTCCCGGACATCGACGCTGTCGATGCGGATCGAGCCGTCCGTGGCGTCGTACATGCGGGGGATCAGCGTCAGCAGCGTGGAGGTGCCGCCGCCGGTGGAGGAGACCAGCGCGACGGTTTCGCCCGGCTCCACGCGGAGCGAGACGCCGCGTAACAGGTCAGGCTCGGTGGGTTCGGCTCCCGGGTAGCGGAAGCGGAGCTCCTCGATCTCCAAGAGCCCATGCTCAGGTGCGCTCCGCGGCGTCGACGGCGATCGCACGTCGACCTGTGCGTCCATGACCTCGATGTGCCTGTCGATGGCTGTCTTCGCGGTGAACGTCATTCCCAGGAGCATGCCGACGGACTCGATGGGACCTTTGAGGACGGCCGCCGTGGCGAAGAACGCCGCCAGAGCACCGACTGTGACCCCCGTGCTCTCCTGATGGGCGACCTGCCACAGGCCGATGAGCAGGCAGATGCCGAGGACGCTCTCGGGGAGCATCACCATCGCCATCAGGAACTTCGCCAGCGTCCGGGCTTTGGAGACCTCCAGATCCCGCAGTTCGGTGGCTTCGGCGTGGAATCCTGAGAGAGCGTGCTCACCTCGTCCGAAGGCCTTGAGCACGCGTATCCCGTGCACTGACTCCTCGACCCGGGTGGCCACTTCGCCTGCCTGGTCCTGGGCGGAACGGGAGAAATGCACGAAGCGCTGGCGGAACCGGGGCGCGATGACCATGATCGGCACGGCGGCGATGAGGAAGATCAGGGCCAGCAGCGGGGACAGGCTGATCATGAGGACGAAGCCGACGAGCACGCTGATCACAGAGGTGACGAACATGACCGAGCCGAAAGCGAACCAGCGGCGCAGCATGTTCAGGTCCGCGATCGCGCGAGACTGCAGCTGGCCTGCCCCCCATTCCGCGTGGAAGCGTGAAGAGAGGTCCTGGAGCGTGCTGAAGAGCTGGACACGCATGCGGGTTTCCGCCTCGGAGGCGACTGGCAGCACAAAGAACCGGCGCATGTACACCAGCCCGGCCTCCAGGACGCCCAACGCGAGCATGACGCCCGCAGCGACCCACACCGCACGTGCGGCCGCTTCATCATCCAGGACCGAATTGATCAGCACCTGGAGCACTTGCGGGATACTCAATGCGACGACGCCGGCGCCTACTGCGGAGAGCAGCCCGAGCGTCCACCGCATAGTGAGCCCTTGCAGATAGGGCTTGAGGCGCCCCAGAGCCGACCTCAGGCTCGTCCGGTTGGCCGAGGAAGCAGTGGAGGATGAGCCGGGTGAACGGTGCATCAGGTCTGGTGCTGCACGAGATCCACTATCGTGGCTTCAGGAACGCAGTTCAGTCGTACTGGTGCCTTCGCCGACGCGCCGATGCCCGCAGAGACATGCAGCACAGAGGAGACACCTGCCGGTGTGGTCACTGCACTGATTCCCCGCGCGTGGGCCACGGGTAGATCGCAATTGGTGACCAGTGCACGGCCACCGGGAAGGCAGATCTGCCCCCCATGGGTGTGACCGGCAAGGATGAGGTCAGCCCCTGCGGAGGCGAACTGGTTCAGCACGTGGGATACCGGAGCGTGGGCCACGCCGATCCGCAACGCCCGGCGGGCAGCCTCGGCGCGCGGGGGCGCTCCATGCGGCCACCCGGTGAAGTGGTCGAGTCCGATATGCGGATCATCGACACCGGAGAACTGCACCTGACGTTCGTTGATCACCATAGCCTGATGACGGTTGGCCAGATTGACCCAGCCCGATGTGCCGAATGCGGTGAAGAGCTCGCGCCAGGGCAGCTCCTCCCGCTCGGGATCCACTGACGAAGGACCCCGAAAATAGCCCAGCGGATTCTTGAGCCGAGGCGCATAGTAGTCATTGGAACCGGGAACGAAGACGCCGGGGAACTCCAGCAGCGGCCCCAGAGCGTCAAGCACTTCGGGGACCGCCTCGCGGTGCGAAAGATTATCCCCGGTATTGACGACGAGGTCCGGTTCCACCCGAGCCAGCGACTGCAGCCATGCGCGTTTCCTCGCCTGTCCCGGCACATAGTGGATATCAGAGATATGCAGTATGCGCAGCGGAAGAGCCCCTGCGGGCAGAAGCCCCAGCCGATGGTGACGCAGCGTGAACCTCTTCGCCCCGACGGCGTTTCCATACATCAGCGCAGCCGCGCCGGCGACCCCGGTGAGGGCTGCCGTGGCAGAGAGGTATCCGGCGGCTCTCATGAAAGCAACGTGTCAGTCATTGGGGCCACCCTCGGTGCCTCCGTCGCCTCCGGCGCCACCCTCTGCTCCACCGTCACCGGTGCCGCCGCCGTCGGAGTTACCGCCGTCGGAGTCACCGCCGTCGGAGTCGTCCTCGGACTGGTCCCCGCCGCCTTCACCGTCGGAGGAGCCGCCCCCGTTGTAGCGGGAGGTGTCCCGGCGGTCGTCGAAGGGGGAATCGTCGGATTCGGGGAAGTCGTCAGTGGAGTAGTTCGGAGCGGCTTTGGTCATGTAGTCGTGCCACATGGGCCCGGCCAGCGTCGAACCGAAGAACTCCTCGTACTGAGTGCCGTTGATGGTGCGGTTCCGCATGGACTGCATATCGGTGTAGCTGCCGACCCATGCTGCAGTGGAGACCCCGGAAGAGTACCCGATGAACCACGTGGATGAGGTGGTGTCGTTCGTACCGGTCTTGCCGGCCATCGGGAACTCGGGATTGCCGTCGGCGACCTGTTCCTCCGCGATGTTGATCAGCGTGTCATTGAGCTGAGCCACAGTGTCGGACTCAAGAACCTGCTCGCAGTCAGAAGGCGGGACGTCGTAGGAGTTTCCGTTGGCGTCCTCCACTTCGAGCAGCGCACGCGGACGGCAGTACTCACCCTCATTGGCGAAGGCGGCGTATGCCGCCGCCTGGGTCATGGGAGCGAAGTTGTAGGCACCCAGGATGAAGGAGGGGTGCTCAGGGCTTAGCATTGCGCCGTCCTGAGCCTGGTGGACATCCAG
>DXGD01000471.1 GCA_019114115.1 Candidatus Nesterenkonia stercoripullorum | reverse complement strand
CTCACTGCTCAGCTGCTGATCGGCACGGCGATCGGCGCCGCCGTCGGGCCGGAGATCCTCCGCCAGTTCGCACGGTTCCTGGCGCCTGGCACCTTGGCTGTTGTGGCAGTGCTGAGCTGGGGAGTGCTGTTCGGGTGGCTCTTCGGGCTCTGGGGCCTCCTGGCCCCGGCGGAGTCGATGTTGGCCCTCATGCCGGGCGGGGTGGGAGAGATGGTAGCAGTGGCCGTCGCCCTGGACCTGGACGGGGCTGTGGTGATCGGAGCCCATATGGTCCGGCTGTTCACGGTGGTCTGGAGTCTGCCGCTGGTCTTCTGGGCAGCAGAGACGATATACCGGAAATGGATTCGCCAGTCCGAGGAGGGGGAGGCGTGATCATGGCATGCGGTCAGAGATGGTGCATCGCCGACTCGAGGTGACCACGCATGAGCTCTGCGGCGTCGGAGGCGCGGTGCTCGATGACGGCTGTGAGCAGTTCCTGATGTTCCGCGACAGATGCCTCCCAGCGTTCGTCGCTGCGCAAGGACGTCGGCGCGATGCTCAGTGACTGGGTGCCGTATTTCTGATTCGCTTCGAGGAGAAACGGATTTCCGCAGGCCTGCCACAGCTCGTTGTGGAAGGCGTAGGTGGAATCCCTGCGCTCAGCGGGTGAAGGATTCACCAGGTTCCGCTGCGTGTCCAGAGCGGCCTTCAGGCGGATCGTCGCGTGGGGACTGCGTCGCATGGCCGCTAGCCGTGCGGCCTCGGACTCCAGCAGGATGCGCATCTCGTAGAGCTGGCCGGTGCTTTCCTCATCCCAGGCCGTGACCTTGGTACGGCGCTGTTCCCGTTCAGCAAGACCATCATCGACGAGCCGGGCGACAGCTTCCCGGACCGGAGTCCGGGAAGTGCCTACCAGCTCAGCTACGGCGCGCTCGTTGAGATCGAATCCTGGACTGAGCGTGCCTTCCAGGACCATGCCGCGCAGTTTCTCGTAGACGACGTCGACCTGAGTTAGCCTATTCACGGCTCCCCATCCTAGTGGGTTGCTGAACGACCTGCGATACGTCCGAAGACGATTCCTGCGGCAAGGCCAGAGCCGCCGGGGTAGTTCTGGCTGAACAGACCGCCAAGGGCCTCGCCGCAGGCGTAGAGGCCCTTGATGGGGTTGCCGTCAGTGTTCAGGACCCGGGCGCTCTCATCACCCTTGAGCCCTCCGAAGGTGAAGGTGATGCCGCAGGTGACCGGATACGCGTAATAGGGTGCTGTCCTGATCGGATTCGCCCAGTTGGACTTGGGCGGGCTGGTCTCCGCCGAACGCCCGTCCTTCACATTGGGGTCGAACGCGGCCGAGTCATCGATGCTGTCATTGAACTCCGCGATCGTCTGGTTCAGCCCCTCGGCATCGATGCCGGTCAGCTTGGCGAGTTCGGGGATGGATCCGGCGATATGCTCTCCGACACCCGGCACTTCGTACTCCTCGCTCCGCAGCATCGGCCGCAACGGCGCATCGAAGATCTGCCATGCCACAGCACCCGGCTGGAGGAGGACCTCTTTGCCGTACTTGGCATAGGTCAGATTCCGGAAGTCGGCTCCCTCGTCCAGGAACCGCCTGCCGTCACGATTCACCAGGATTCCCAGCGGGTAGCTCTGTCGCGTCAGCCGATTGGTCACCTCGTAGTTGGACTCATTGTCCGCGAAGCCGGCGTCCCACTGCGTGGCATGGCACGTGGTCCAGTCCCCGCCTTTGGCAGCGCCCAGCCGCAGGGCGGCCTCGAGCATCGTGCCGGTGTTGTACTGGGTCCCGCGGGTGACGGCATGGCGCCACTGCTCGCCCATGTGCTCGGCGCGCATCTGGCGGCTGGATTCGAACCCCCCGCTGGCGATCACCGTCGACCGGGCATGGACATTGTGGGTCTCGCCTTGGGACTCGAAAGCTGCTCCGACGACGACGTCATCCTCGACCAGCAGATCCGTGGCGCGGGCTCCGTACACGATCTCAATGCCACTCTCGTGTGCCACCCGGAAATGATCACGGATCAGGCCTTCACCGCCATCGACATTGCCCACATGCAGTCCGCCCCAGAACAAGTAGCTCCCGTCAGGGCGTTCATAGGCCTGACGCTCATACATCAGCCTGTAGCTCAGTCCCTTGCCCTTGAGCCAGCGGATATCCTCAGCGATATTGCTCACGAGAGTCTCTGTCATGGCGGAGTCGTTCCGGCCTTCCGTGACCTTCTCGAGGTCGGCGCGATAGTCCGCAGCGGAGTACGCCGGGACCTCGCTGCGCGCGTGGCGTTCGTCCTCGTCCACGAGATCCTTCAGGCTCTCCAGGCCCTCATGGACGATCCGCGTCGCTCCTGCGGTGAACAGGCTGTTTCCACCGGATTTCTGTTCCGGCGCGGCTTCGAGGACCAGGACGGACTGGCCCTCCTCGCGGGCTGCGTGTGCCGCGCAGAGGGCGGCGTTGCCCGCTCCGATGATCAGCACGTCTGTGGTTCTGGTGGTCATTGAGCCTCCTTGGTATACCAAACGTGAAAAAAGTATGCCACAGTCCCAGTGTCGGTGCCTACACCATCAACAGCAGTTTCCTGGAGCTGCGCAGTGTGCGTACTGCGGGTCTGCTGGGATGCCTCTCTAGCCCGCTGGGCTTCGTCCGGCAGTGCTGCTGCTGAACGTCGGCCTCAGCAGGAGCGCCGCGACGGTTTTGGCCGGGCGCCGGGTGCTGTGTAAGATAGTCGATGACCAAAGACCGCCGGTCGTTGTTCTCGCGTGGTTTCCAGTGGCACTGGAGATCACAGGTCTTCAGCTCAAGCTGAGAAAGCGATGCAACTGATAAAGACTCCTTCGGGGGCGGCCTGCGCAGGTGCCACGCTACAGAGTGCTCGACTCTTCGTCTCCGCGATTGCGGTGAGGGATGTTCGAGTGCCCAAGCCCCGTGCATCTGTGCATCGGGGCTTTTTTCATGCCCTGAGGGATGCCCCCGTGAAGCTTGGCCGGCACAAGTGATGGGAAGGAGTGCCATGGCGAATCCTGAGAAGGCTGCCGCGGTCGAAGAGCTGAAGGAACTGTTCAGCAACTCGAGCGCCGCAGTGCTCACGGAATACCGCGGCCTCTCCGTGGACCAGCTGCAGAAGCTGCGCCGGTCCGTGGGTGAGAACGCGAACTACGCCGTGGTGAAGAACACGCTCACAGAGATCGCTGCCAAAGAGTCCGGCATCACCGCCTTCGAAGGCAAGATGACGGGCCCTTCGGCCATCGCATTCGTCACCGGTGATCCAGTGGACGTCGCGAAGTCTCTGCGTGACTTTGCCAAGGAAAACCCCCAGCTCATCGTCAAGGGCGGCTACATGGATGGCCAGACCCTGGACGAGGCTGGTGTTAAGAAGCTCGCGGATCTTGAGTCCCGTGAGGTTCTGCTCGGCAAGCTTGCTGGCGCCCTCATCGGGGTGCAGAGCAAGGCTGCTGCAGTGTTCCAGGCACCGCTGTCCAAGGCTGTTCGCACAGTCGAGGCGCTGCGGGCCGAGCAGGAAGCTGCCTGAGTTCGAGCACATTCGGGTCCTTCCGGAATGTCCCACCGACGGTGCGGGCATTCGGAGCGGACCACGGTGGGTGTGGCTGAATTCAAGCTCATATGCTGCCGAGAGATACACGATCCGCACGTGCCACCAAGGCTGGAACGGCCTGGCACACTATCAAGGATGTAAGGAGCGCCAACAATGGCGAAGCTGAGCAACGAAGAACTGATCGACCAGTTCAAGGACATGTCCCTGATCGAGCTCTCTGAGTTCGTGAAGCAGTTCGAGGAGACCTTCGACGTCACCGCTGCTGCTCCGGTTGCTGCTGCAGGTGCTGCACCTGCCGGCGGTGGCGAGGCTGCTGAGGATGCTGAAGAGCAGACCGAGTTCGACGTCGTCCTGGAGTCCGCTGGCGACAAGAAGATCGGCGTCATCAAGGAGGTGCGCGGTCTGACCTCCCTCGGCCTGAAGGAAGCCAAGGAGCTCGTCGACGGTGCGCCTAAGGCTGTCCTCGAGGGTGTCGACAAGGACGCTGCTGACAAGGCCAAGGAGACTCTTGAGGGTGCGGGAGCAACTGTCACCCTGAAGTGACTCGCTGCGGTGCGGTGAGCCGTACTGCGCCCCCAGCTGCATAGAGCTGAAAGAAGTCCCCGGGAAGCATGTGTGAACATGCCTCCCGGGGACTTCTTCGTGGTGAGGAACCCGGTAACCCTAGGCGCAGTGCGGGCCGTGGCGCGGTTGCCGCTCCGGCTGCAGCGCCAGCGCCGCAACTCTCGACGACGTCATCGCCTGCGCCGTCGAGCGGGCCTCAATCCGGCAGCGACCAGGGCGATGCCAGCCAGAGCGAAGAGCCCCAAGGCCACGACGATGGGTTCGATGACGACCCCGACGACGACGCCCAGCAGTACCCATAGCGCCAGCAGCAGGCAGATCGCGGCGAAGACCAGCTGTCCGAACCGAACCCCTCTGCCGCCGCCGCGTGAGGCCGGGCCTGGCGCGACGTGCCGCGAGTAGGCACCTTCGGGCGGCGCGACCTCTGCGCGTTCCCCCTCTGCCCGCTCGAACCAGCGCGGTTTCCGCTCTGGCTCCTTCCATGTGAAGTCCTTCTCGGACTGCGCGTGCAGGGATTCTGAGAGCAGAGCATCGACGTCTGTCGATGGCAGCGGTTGCTTGTGAGCAGAAGGTGATCCGCTGCTCGCCGTGCTCTTGTCGGCTGGGCCGGTGGGGGTGGTCATGAGAGGTCCTTTCAGGAGCCGTCGTCATCCTGCTCGGCGAAAGTGGTCGCGTCATACACGGTGACGTTGCCGAAAGCGGTGTTCAGATCGAGGGTGATGTCGAGGTCATAGTCCTCAGGTCCGACGCTGCGGTCCGATCCTGAGAATCCGGAGTCCGAGACATCCGTGTCGCGCATCTCGACGGAGAGGTTGCTCAGCGCCTGTCCGTTGTCGATCTGCACGCGCGCATCGTCCGGGACGACGACGTCGACGTTGCCGAAGGCACTGGTGACTTCTGCGTGGTGCGTGGGGATGTCCTGTCCTGCTTCCCTGGCTCCATCGCCTGCCGTGCTCCCTGCAGCGCTGAGATCGCGAAGGTCGACTGTGGTGTTCGAGAAGGCCGAATGCACAGTCTGCTCGCTGGTGGTGTAGTTGCCGAAGACGTGGGTCGACCCGGCTGACAGGCCGTTTCCGTCGTCCCAGGAGTTCAAGTGCCCGGCGAAGAGCGCCAGCATGGCTATCGTCGAGAAGGTCAGCATGACGCCCCGGCCTTTCCTGCCGCGCAGTGCGGCGATGATGTGCGCCGCGGAGAGCAGTGCCACCAGGAAGGTCGCACCCAGCAGAAGGACAGTCCAGGTCGTCAGGCCCAGGCCGCTGCTGAACCAGCCGAGAATGGCGAGGCCTGGGATGAACAGCAGGATGATCCCCCAGGTGACCAAGTTCCGCCGCCGCCGCTCCTCCCGCTGGGCCAGCGTCTCACGCGTCGGGGCAGACTGTGAGGCGGTGGCGCCGGACGGGGCGGGACGGCTGCTGCTGGTGCCGGCCGACCCCGTGCCTTCCCGCCCCGTGCCTTCCCGCCCAGTGCCAGCCTGCCCAGTCCCGGTCACGCTCGTCCCAGCAGGGGTCACCCCGGTAGCCGGCGACGACGTCGGACGGGGAGAGGGTGCAGGATCTTTGGGGTACCAGGCCGGTTTGCCGTCCTCCTCAGCGGGAGACGCGGCCCCGGCCCGTCCTTTTCCCTCAGCCGACTCCTGCGAGTACGCGACGTATGGCTGCTTGTCTTGACCATCCCCTGAGCTGCGGTGGCGCTTCACCAGCACATAAACCAGCCAGGCGATCCCGCCGATGATGGCGAGGTTGACCAGCAGAGCGAATGGACCGGCGATGTTGATCGGGGTGAAGACGTTGAGTCCGCCGATGAGGGCGAGAGCACCGCCGCCGAACAGCCCGGCAGCGTAGTTTCCGCGGATGGCTTCTTGGAGATGTATCTCGCCCCGGGGATCCGGCAGCAGGATCCACGCCAGGCCGTAGAGCAGGAGCGCCGGCGAGAACAGCAGAATGCCGATGACGACGCCCAGGCCACGGACCAGAGCGGCATCCCAGCCCAGCTTCACGGCGGCCCCGGCGAAGACGCCGCCGATCCAGCCTTCGTCCGGACGATGCATCCCGGTGGCGCGAATCCAGCTGAAGAACTGGCCGAGAGGTTCCGCCTTCGGGCTCTCAGCGTGGTCGTCGTGGTGTGCGGACTCAGCTCCGCCTGTCGTAGGGTCTTCTCCAGCGGGCCGCCCGGATCGGCTCCCCGGGTCGTCACCGGCTGGATGAGGTGCTGTGGGTTCCATACCTTCAGCTTGGCAAAGAGAATGCCGCCCCGCTATGGGGGGCCACCCTGATCTAACCCTGAAAGATCCCCGGTGATCCCCTATTCTGCGGCATCTGGGTCCGCCCGGGGTGCCCTGCATGGCAGTATGGACAGTGAGTGGTCCGAGGTCGGAACGCTCTGCCTCGACCGGAAAGTGAGGCGTCCATGACAACCGGAGAAGAGCCGGCTCCTCCGGGCGCCGCAGCCGGGCCAACTGCCTCATCTGGCCCCGCCCGACCTGCCCCCGCCCCACCGGGCCACACCCCGGAGGAAGCTGCTGGTCCCACGAGTCCCGCACCAGGTCAGCAGCGCCCGCCGCTTCGCCGCGGGCTCAATACCCCGCTGGCTGGCGTCTGCCTGGGCCTATCCCGCCATCTCGGCCTCTCAGTGCCCGTCGTTCGGGCGACTATGATCGCCCT
>DXGD01000470.1 GCA_019114115.1 Candidatus Nesterenkonia stercoripullorum | reverse complement strand
TTCGTGGCTTTCGGCTCGACGAGGAAGGTGTACTTGCCTTCGTCGATCAGACCATAGGACTTCTCCGAGACGACCGGCGCGATGACCACATCCCGTGGATCTTTTTCAGTCAGGACGCTCACTGGGTCTCCTCCTTCTTCGCGCCGCTGGCGTGAGCCAGGAAGGCGTCGTATCCGGCCTGGGTGAACACGATGTCATCGGAGACGATGACGTCGTAGGTGTTCAGCTGGTCGGCGTACAGGGTGTGCACCGCCGGCAGGTTGCGCGTGGACAGTGCCGCGACGTCGTCGCTGCGGTCGATGACCACGAGCCAGTTGCGGTTTGCGCCCCCGAGGGAGGTCAGTGCAGTGGCGGCAGCCTTAGTCGACGGCGAATCCGTGACCAGCGTGTCCACGACGTGGATCCGGCCGGCACGCGCGCGATCAGAGAGCGCACCGCGAAGTGCGGCAGCCTTCATCTTCTTGGGCGTGCGCTGGGAGTAGTCGCGCGGGACGGGCCCGTGCACCACACCGCCACCCTTCATATGAGGAGCAATCATCGAGCCCTGACGAGCCCGGCCGGTGCCCTTCTGACGGAATGGCTTGGCAGTGGTGCCAGCGACCTCAGAGCGGGTCTTGGTCTTGTGCGTACCCTGGCGGGCAGCAGCCTGCTGGGCCACCACGACTTGGTGGATCAGCGAGACATTGGTCTTGGCGTCGAACACCTCTGCGGGGAAGTCGACGGAAACCTTGTTGGCCATGTGGATCATGCTCCCTTCACTGCGGTGCGGACCAGGACGACCTGGCCACGAGCACCCGGCAGGGCGCCCTTGATCAGCAGCAGGTTCTTCTCAGCATCCACAGCGTGGACAGTGAGGTTGTGCGTGGTGTGACGGACGTTGCCCATGCGACCAGCCATGCGGATGCCCTTGAAGACACGTCCGGGGGTCGCGGCGCCGCCGATCGCACCAGGCTTGCGGTGGTTCTTGTGCTGACCGTGCGAGGCTCCGACGCCGGCGAAGCCGTGACGCTTCATGACACCGGCAAAGCCCTTGCCCTTGGTCTTGCCGACGACGTCGACCTTCTGGCCGGCTTCGAAGGTATCGGCACCGAGGTCCTGGCCGAGCGAGTACTCGCCCGAATCGGCGGTGCGCACCTCGACGACATGACGGCGCGGGGTGACTCCGGCCTTCTCGAAGTGACCGGCCAGCGGCTTGGTCACCTTACGAGGATCGATCTGGCCGTAGCCGATCTGCACGGCGTTGTAGCCGTCGGAGTCATTGGTACGGACTTGGGTCACGACATTGGAGTCGGCCTGCACGACAGTGACCGGGATGAGGTTGTTGTCCTCGTCCCAGACCTGGGTCATGCCGAGCTTCGTGCCCAGCAGTCCCTTGACGTTCAGTTCAACGCGGGAAATTGTGGTCATAGTTCTCTCAGCACCTCCCTGCTCTAGAGTTTGATCTCGATGTTGACGTCTGCTGGCAGGTCGAGACGCATCAGGGAGTCGACCGCTTTGGGGGTCGGGTCGACAATGTCGATGAGGCGCTTATGCGTGCGCATCTCGAAGTGCTCGCGAGAGTCCTTGTACTTGTGGGGAGAACGAATAACGGCGTACACGTTCTTCTCGGTCGGAAGCGGCACCGGCCCGACCACTGTCGCACCTGCGCGCGTGACCGTGTCGACGATCTTCCGTGCCGAGCTGTCGATGACCTCGTGGTCATACGACTTCAGCCGGATGCGGATTTTCTGTCCCGCCATGGCGTTGGCCTCTTTCTGGTCTGTGCTTACTCGTTGCTCGTCATGGGTGCGAGCACACACTCACGCGACCGGACAGAAACCGTAGCCTGTGACGCCGGAGGCAAGCTCCCGCGCGGCGGATACGTAGTGATCCCCGTCTGATGTTGTGGCCTGCGCGCAGTGCGCCGCGTCCCCAGAAGGTCCGCCGTGCTGCTGCATCGCACCCCCGGCGCTGCGAACCTCGTCACGAGGCTGCTCGCACCACCGGATCACCGGCCCCCGCGGTCGGGCGTGTCGCTTTGAGATGAGCAGATCACTGCGCACAGCAAGACACACCGCGGTTCGGATGCTAGATTGTGGTCATTCAGCTCAGCTCGATGCGACCTGCCCGCTGAACTCCGCCAGAGCGGACCGCAGCCGATCCCGTGCGCATCGGGGCACAAGGCCCGTGAGCAACTTTTCTATCTTGACAGACTTCTCAGCGGCGCGCAAATGACACGTAGCACGAATGACTATGTAGCTGCTCACAATTGCACGTTCATGGCGTGTGGCGGGTTCCGCCCTGCTCTGGCCCCGGTCGCTCAGCTGCCGGCACATCCGGCGCCGGACGCGCCACGGGACGGGTTCCGCGCCGCTGGATGACGATGAGCCTCCAGACCGCGGCTCCGATGATGATCACCCCGAGGAAGATGAGGAACAAGAACATCCACTGCGAGAGCCAGCGCAGCACCGCCAAGACGATGACGACGGCGCCGAAGTAGATGCCCAGCCTCCTGGACCGGGCCAGCCCGCCGATCATCAGCATCGTGGAGGCAAGTATCGGTGCCAGCTGCTCGACTGCTCCCTGGGACTGAAGCCCCAGCACTGCCAGCAGGACGGTGACCGCACTGGCTGTGCCGTAGTTCACCATTCCCCAGTCAGAGTGGCCCGACGCCTCACCAGGCCCCGACGCAGAGGGACCGGCGGGCCGTGAAGGAACCCACTCGAGCAGAACCTCGCTGAGCAGCAGGGCCACGATGACGAGCAGCAGCGCTCCGGCCATGGCAGCGGAGAAGTCGATGCCTCCGGGCGCTCCCTCGGGTGATCGGTCCCATTGATACCAGGCCCAGAGGATCGTGAGCGGGATCAGAACGCTTCCGCCCAGTGCCGCACCATGACGAGTTGCCCGGACCGCCGGCCACACAAGGAACAGATGCATGACCGGGACAAGCCATGCCAGGGCATGTGATTCCCCTGCAACTACCCATGCCATCGGAACCAGCGAAGCCGCGAAGGCCACCACAGAGGCGGATCCCAGCATCTGCCGCCGGGCTATCCGGACACTGGTCCGAGCAAGCGGGGCGCGCTGTGCGTCTTCCCCGCCCGGGAGTCGGGTCCCGGCGAGGGCGCGCAACGCGAGGAGCCCAGCTGCTCCGACCAGGAGCGCGGCGCAGAATGCCGACAGGCTGGCGAGGTAGGTCGCCGTCGCGCTGAGCGGTCTGAGCGTATCGAGGCCGGCAAGCGCGACAAGCGCGGCCCCAACGGCCGCGTAGGCCGGGGCGGACATAGCGGATTCCGCGCGTGATGCCACGGTCAACACCATCAGTGCCGCGACGATGATCGCTGCCGCACCCGTCGCCACATAGACCCACCACGACGACGGCGCACTGATCAGGCAGCCCACCGCGAGAACCCCCACGCCGACCGCATACAGCCCGCCGAGCACGCGATCGTAGGAGCTCCTGGCAGGCGCACCCGGTTCCGGGCGTCCGCCTGCCGGCGGCATCTGAGTCGCGGACCCCTGACGACCTCGGACGTCAGCCGCCTGGATAGCGAACATCCCGTACACCACCGCCCAGGACACGGCCGTGAACCAGTACAAATCCGCCTGTGCCTCGGCCACCACGAGGACGACGTTCATCGCCGCAAGCCACGTGCCGTTCGCTGCGAGGTGCACAGGGCCCCAGCGGTAGATCGGGCGGGCCGCTGGCCCGGCACCTCGGAATACAACGGCCGCACACCATTCCACCAGGAGCAGGATGGCAGCGGTGGCGAGAACGGCCCAGGCTTCGCCGGACCGAGCCGGATCGAGGTCTGCAAGGAGCAGCGCGCCGGTGAGCACTGCAGCCCCGAAGAGCGCCAGTCGCAGCGCTGAGGAGCCCTGCAGCGGCGCGGAACCCTGCAGCGGCGCGGAGCCCCGGCGTGCAGCAGATGCCAGCAGGCCGTAGCCAATGACTGCGACGGCTGCGAAATAGACAGGGACGGCCGGTACAGGGATGGCGAAGACTGACGTACCTGCCACCCCGCTGGCCATGAACACCCCCAGGTACGCCCAAGCCTCCTGGACTCGGCTGCGCTGGGCACGCA
>DXGD01000469.1 GCA_019114115.1 Candidatus Nesterenkonia stercoripullorum | reverse complement strand
CTGCGAGGCCACCCTCCCCGTCCCCGAGGGGCGCTCCCGGCCGCGCCGGTACTGCTCTCGCGGCTGCCAGCAGAAGGCGTACCGCGCACGGCACGCCGAGACGTTCCCCGCGGAGATGCGGGAGCGGGATCGGTGGATGCGTTACCGGCTGGTGCCGCGTGGCGAGAAGGTGACGAAGGAGCCGACGCAGGTGAATGGTCGGCGGGCCTCGTCGACGGCGGCGCGGACGTGGTCGTCGTTCGCTGATGCGAGGGCGTCGGAGGTCGGCGCGGGTCTCGGCTTCGCGCTGGGCGATGGGATCGGCTGCATCGACCTCGACGGTGCGCTCGAGGGCGGGCAGGTGAGGCCGTGGGCGCAGGAGATCCTCGACCGGTGCCCGGCCACGTTCGTTGAGGTGTCGCAGTCGGGGAAGGGGCTGCACATCTTCGGTCTGCTACCGGAGGGCCCCGGCCGCAACCGGCGCCTCTCCGGGGAGGAGGGGATCGAGTTCTATTCGGCGGGTCGGTTTATTGCGGTGACCGGTCGCCGGTTCGGGGATGCGCCGGTGCGTCTCGCTGATCTTTCGGGCCTGGTGCCCTTGCTCGTGTAGCGCCCCTGGTGGGCGATCTTGTCTCGTCCCTGGAGGGCACTGATGGAACCGACGAAGCTGTCCCGGAAGGCCCCGGTGGGGCTCAAGTCGAAGGGCAAGCGTCTGTGGCAGGAGGTCACGGGTGGCTACCAGCTTCGGTCGGATGAGCTGGATGTGCTCGAGGATGTGTGCCGTGAGGCGGACCTGATCGACAAAATCGAGACGGAGCTCGCGTCGGCGGACCTGATGACGACGGGGTCGATGGGCCAGATGGTCGTGAACCCGCTCATCGCGGAGGCTCGTCAGCATCGGGCGACGAAGATGTCGCTGTGGAAGCGTCTGGCGCTCCCGGATCCGTCGACGGGTGAGTCTGCGGCGACGAACCAGCAGCGCGAGGCTGCGCAGACGCGATGGGCTGTGGCTCATGGCGCTGGCGCTTGATGCTGGCGCGCCTGCCTTTGTTCCGTCTCGTGAGGCGGAGTACCGCGAGATCGAGGACTGGTATCGGGAGCGGCTGACGGATCCGTTCCGGTTCGCTGGCACCTTCCCGCTGTATGAGCCGAAGCTGCCGGAGCCGTGGCCTGTTGACGCGGTGCGGCTGGGCCCGACGTGGCAGTGGGATGAGGGTGGATGGATCTTGCCCGAGCGGACGCTCGGTTGGCGGGCGCTGTCGTTCGCGGGGTACTGGCTCGAGAACAAGGGCCGGCCGTGGATGTACACGATGGAGCAGGCGCGGTTCCTGCTGTGGTTCTGGTCGCTGGACGAGCAGGGGCAGCTCGACTTCCACTCGGCGGTCCTGCAGCGCATGAAGGGCCACGGCAAGGATCCGGTGGGAGCGACGGTCTCGACGACGGTGCTCGTGGGTGATGTCGAGTTCGACCACTTCGATCACAACGGTGATCCGGTGGGTCGTCAGGTCACGGATGCGTGGGTGCAGATCGCCGCGGTGTCTCAGGATCAGACGAAGAACACGATGAAGCTGTTCCCGTCGCTGATCCCCCTTCGGACGAGGCAGCACTTCGGCATCCAGCTCGGGAAGCTGAACGTGTGGGCGCGTGGCGACGCTGCGCAGATCGAAGCCGTGACCGCGTCGCCGATGGCGATCGAGGGTGGCCGGCCGAAGCTGATCATCCGTGCAGAGACCCAGAACTGGAACGCCTCGAACGGCGGCATCGACATGGCTGGTGCCATGGAGGGCAACGCGGCGAAGGCGGAGGCTGGTGCGCCGGCGCGCGTGTTGGACATCTGCAACGCGTACCGCGAGGGCGAGGATAGCGTCGGGCAGGCTGAGCGCGAGGCGTGGGAGTCCACGCAGGGCGACAGCGCCGAGTTCGGCGACTACGGGCTCATGTACGACTCGCTCGAGGCCCCCGAGGATGCGCCGCTCGCGCGGGACGTGATCCCGGACGTGCTCGAGTACGTGAAGGGCGATTCGTACTGGCTGCAGACTGCGGCCGGGGGTCGCGTCACGAAGTCGATCCTGAACCCGCGCAACTCGCAGGACGAGTCGCGCCGAAAGTGGTATAACCAGCGCCGCGCCGCAGAGGACGCCTGGATCGTCGCGTCAGAGATCGACCCGCTGATCGATACAGATCAGGTGCTCGAGCCCGGCGAGCCGGTGGCGCTGTTCCTGGACTGCGCGAAGACAGACGACGCGACGATCCTGGTCGCGTGCCGCATGTCTGACGGGCACGTGTTCACGATCGGGCTGTGGCAGCGCCCTCCCGGGCGCCGAGGTGACGAGTGGATCGTCCCCCGTAACGAGGTGGACGGGGAGGTGCGCCGTATGGTCGCCACCCAGCAGGTCGTCGGGTTCTTCGGCGATCCCGGACATGCTCGTGATGACGAGTCGGATGCCGCGTTCTGGGATCCGCTGTTCTCGCGCTGGCATCAGGACTTCGGTCGCCGCCTCAAGGTGTGGGCTCGTGGCACGAATGGTGGCCGGAATGCGCACGCGGTCATGTTCGACATGGCGAAGAAGGACGTGACCGGGCAGTTCGCTGCAGCGGTCGAGTTCACGTTGCAGGAGATCAAGGACGCTGCGTTCACGTGGGATGGAGACGTCCGTATGCGCCGACACCTGCTGCATGCGCGCCGCTACCCGGTCGACGGCGTGGTCTC
>DXGD01000468.1 GCA_019114115.1 Candidatus Nesterenkonia stercoripullorum | reverse complement strand
CTTCTCCTTGATATAGCCGGCGATAGTGTCGAGGCCCTCAGCGTAGCGGGCGTGTGCGGCGTTGATGTCCTTGGCGTTGTCGTACTCAGAGCCCTCGCGGCCGCCCCACATCACGAACGTCTCGGCGCCGAACTCGGCGGCACGGTCCACGTTGCGCAGCAGCTTGCGCAGGCCGAATCGTCGTACAGAACGATCGTTGCTGGTCAGCCCGCCGTCCTTGAAGACGGGGTGGGAGAAGGTGTCGGTCGTGAGCATCTCGATGGTCAGACCCACGTCCTCTGCGACCTGCTTGAACCGGCTGAAGTACTTCTCGCGCTCGGCGTCGTCCGTTCCGAAGGGGGCGACGTCGTCGTCGTGGAACGTCACGCCCGAGGCGCCGGCCTCCTTCAGTCGCGGAAGGTACTCCCACGGGTCGAGCTTGGGTCGTGAGGCCTCGCCGAACTGATCGCGCGCGGTCCAGCCGACCGTCCACAGTCCGTAGGAGAGCTTATAGTCCTGCGCCGATGCTGCCATGGTTTCCTCCTCAAGGAAATGCCGCAATCTCCTGGGGCGGTCAGGGGCAGCGGTGCGGCGGTATCCGCTGCCCCTCACGACCGGAGTCGGAGTGATCTAGCTAACATGTTTTGTTGTTAGACAAAACATAATGGATGCGGCGGGTAGGATCAAGTCTGTGTCCCAGTCCTCAGCAGCGAGCCCGCCAGGTGAGGCCCCCGCCAGGCCGCACCGTGGCAACGGGCGCCTGGCGGCGGCGCGAGACGGCGCCTCCGGCCTCCTGCGACCTGCCGCGCGCCAGGAGACGCTTCGGGAATCCAACCTCTCGCTCGTCACAGAAGCGATCTTCGGGGCCGTGGAGCCCCCATCGCGCGCGACGATCGCCGCGCTGACCGGAATGACCCGTTCCACGGCATCACGCCTGGTCGATGATCTTCTGGCCGCCGGTATTGTGCGTGAGGGGGAACCGGTCTTCGCCGGCAGCAGGGGCCGTCCCGCCGTTCCGCTGCTGCCCGCGCGGGGAACCCTGGCGGGGCTGGGGGTAGAGATAGATATCGGCTTCATGGCCGCCCGCGTGCTGGACCTGACCGGTGACACTCTGGCCGAGGAGGTCCTCGAGGGGGATTTCCGGGACTCCGACCCCGCCGACGTCCTGCCGCGGGCAGGCGCCATGGCCCGGCGCGTGGCCGCCCACGCCGCCGCGCAGGGGGCGTCGCTTGTGGGGACCTGCATCGGGCTGCCGGGCCTTATCGACCCCCACGCCGATCGCCTCCTGGTGGCACCGAATCTGGGGTGGCGCGACGTCGACGTCGCCGGCCTGATGGGTGACACCCCAGGAGAGTTCGTCGTGATCGCCAATGAGGCCAAGCTGGCGGCGCTCACTGTGGCCCGTGACCTGGCAGCCAGTGAAGGGCAGGAGCAGAGCTTCATCTACGTGTCGGCGCATATGGGGATCGGCGCCGCCGTCGTCATCGACGGCCTCGTCAGCGCTGGCCCGCGCGGTTGGGCCGGAGAGATCGGCCACATGTGCGTCGAGCCCACTGGTCCGCGCTGCGGATGCGGCGCTACGGGCTGCCTCGAGGTCTTCGCCGGCAAGCGGGCACTGCGCGCTGCCCTCGAGCTGGACTCCATGAGCCCGGTCAGCGATGTGCTGGAGCGCTCCGAACAGGCGGATGCGGACGGGGAGCGAGCTCGTGAGGCCCTGCAGCGCGCCGCCTCGGCCCTGGGCATCGCGCTGTCGGATGCCGTCAACCTGCTCGACGTCGATCAGATCATCCTCGGCGGCGAGTTCGCTCCTTTGACGCAGCTGCTGCGACCCGGGATCGAAGCGCAGCTGCGCGAACGGGTGTTAGCCTCGGAGTTCGGCCAGCAGCGTGTGCGTGCCGCCAGCGGCGACGGCGTCCCGGCTGCTGGCGGAGGAGCCCTGCGGGCTCTGCGCACCGTGATCAGCAATCCCATGCACTGGGTACCGGAGGCCATGGCCTGATGTTCCACCCCGAACCACGCACTGAACTGTGCCCTGAGGCGGACTCGCAGCCCCGCACAGCTCGCCGCCCTGCGCTTCTGGCAGGAGCCGCCGTCCTGATCGGAGGCCTGCTGCTGGCGCTGTTCGGGCAGGAGACGACGGCGAACGAGAGCGTCTTCGGCGCCGCTGCCGATACAGAGCTCTTCGCCGTGGGGTATCGGGCCTCCGAGGTCGCCCTGCTCGCGCTGGTCGGCATGTGGGGACTGTGTGCTGTGACCCTGCTCGTCAGGCGTTCGGGCACGCAGCTGGTGCTGCTGGTGGCAGGCGGAGTGGGCAGTGTGATCGCCTACGTGATCAGCCGCTCCGTCAAGCCTCTGTTCGAAGTGCCGCGGCCGTGCCACGTCAACGAGATCATGGCGCAGTGTCCGCCGCCGGACAGCTGGACCTACCCGAGCAATCACACGGTGATCGCCTTTTCCCTGGCGGTCGCCGTGACGGCGGCTGTGCCGCGTCTTGGCTACGCTGCCGCGCCGATTGCCGTCATCGTCGGGCTCTCCCGTGTCTTCGCCGGTCACCACTATCCCCAGGACGTGCTGGGCGGCATGGCGCTGGGGGTGACGGTCGGGCTCGCCGTCGTGCTCTGCGCCGTCGCGGTGTGGCGTGTGCTCGCGGCGCGACGAGTCGGGAATCAGCCCTCCTCGGCCTAGGTGAGGTTCAGGGCAGCGGCCTTCCTGCCGGCAGTGCGATACTAAGGGCATGGAGCTCTACCTCACCGACGACGACGCAGCCAACCGGCTGCTCAGCGCGAACCCCTTTGCCCTGATCACCGGCATGCTGCTGGATCAGCAGGTGACGATGGAATCTGCCTTCGCCGGGCCGGCCAAGCTGGCCGAGCGCATCGGAGAGTACTCGCCAGCGGCTGTCGCCGAAATGGACCCGGACGCGTTCCTCGAGGCCTTCCGGCAGAAGCCAGCGGTCCACCGTTTCCCCTCCTCCATGGCGGGGCGCGTGCAGACGCTGGCCCAGACCATCTGCCAGGAGTACGACGGCGAGACCGCCAATATCTGGCTCCAGGCAGATCCCGACGGCGCTGAAGTCCTGCGCCGGCTCAAAGCCCTGCCCGGCTTCGGGGAGCAGAAGGCGCGCATCTTCCTGGCTCTGCTGGGCAAGCAATACGGACTCCGCGCTGCCGGCTGGCGCGAAGCGACGGGAGAGTATGGCGAAGCGGACGCGAAGATCTCCGTTGCCGATGTGGTGGACCCCCAGACGCTGGAACAGGTCCGCCAGATGAAGAAGCAGCGTAAGGCTGCCGCAAAGAAAGCATCGTGAAGCCTGTCGAGCTGGGCGGCATAGCGGGGACCGGCCTGGCCCAGCGCATCATCGACGTGCTGGGCCCGACAGTCCAGCAGCACATCAACCTGATGGACGCCGACGCCGTCGTCATCGCGTCCACGGACACCGGGCGCATCGGATCGCGGCACCAGGGAGCTGAAGAAGTGCTGCGCACCGGCCAGCCGGTGCTGGTCAGCCAGCCGATAGCAGGTCACAGCGATCGCCCGGGAATCAACCTCCCGCTGGTCATCGATCATGACGTGTGCGGGGTCATCGGCGTGACTGGCGAGCCGAAGGACGTGGAGCCGCTGGCCCAGGTCGTCGCACTCACAGTCGAGCTGCTGATAGAGCAGGACAGGGAGCACCGCACCTCTGCGGCGGCCTGGCGCGCGGCGCGGGACCTCGTCACCGCGCTCTCCTCTGGCGCGCGTGCGCGCGAGACGGCTCAGGAGCTGCTCAGTTCCGCCGGCATGCCGCGCGGGCCGTGGACGATCGGTGTCTGGGCTGCGCGGAAGGCCCGACGCGACGGCTCAGCCATCCCACCGGCGAACGCCGAGCAGCTGGTCCGCGAGATCAATGACGGGACCTCGCCCGGGGTGCCCGGGCGCGGCCGCGCCGTCGTGTGGCAGGGCCTGCTGTGGGCGGTCGTCCAAGGGGAGACGCTCGATGAGGACCTCGCGGGGGAGGACGCCCGGCGATTCATCACCCGTGGTGTGCAAGAGGTCGATGTGCTCAGCTCCTGGGTGCAGGACATGAACGGGCTCTCTGGCCGCGTCGCGCTGATGCCCCGCTCAGACGAGCATTTCGTGCCCCCTCAGGAGCTGACGGTGCTGGCCACACGGCTCACCCGGGACGCCCTCGGTCGGCTGGCCCAGCAGGTGGCAGACCTCTCGGCGGGCCAGCGTGCCGCGATCTGCGCGCTGGCCGCCACGAACAGCCTCTCTGAGGGAGCGCGCCGGCTGTTTCTGCATCGCAATACTCTGCTCCAGCGCGTCACACGGATCCAGGAGCTCACTGGAAGGGATCTGCGCACGCCGGACGACGCCGTCGTGCTCCGGCTCGCGGTGCTCGCGGAGGCAGCCTTGGCAGATGAGTCACGGCTGCATCCCGAAGCAGGGCACAATGCACTGAAAAATGGGTAATGTGAGCCAATTCTGAGGTCATAATGACGTACCGCTCGCTACGCTCCCGCCGTACCATGGTGCGTATGATAGGGACCACAGAAGCGTCGGCCACTCTGCGAGTGGCGATCCTGCCGGATTCGTTCAAAGGCAGCGCCACCGCAG
>DXGD01000467.1 GCA_019114115.1 Candidatus Nesterenkonia stercoripullorum | reverse complement strand
TGCCCTGCACGGCATGACGAAGGCCTGGAGCTTCTCGCAGCACGCGAGCGCTCCAGGCCTTCGTCGTCGTCGGCTCTCAGCCAGTGATGGTCACTCGGTGCCAGCTGTGTAGAGCGACTTGTGATTCGTCTCCGGTGAGAGGATCAGCGAGACCAGGGTCAGCACTCCCAGCCCTGCCAGGTACCAGCCGACTGTGGCGACGCCGAAGTTCTGCACGAGCCAGGCAGCCACGAACGGCGTGAGGGCCGCACCGAGGATCGAGGAGAAGTTGTAGGCCACTCCGGATCCGGTGTACCTCGTGTTCGTGGGGAAAAGCTCCGGCAGATACGCCGACATCGGCCCGAATGTCAGGCCCATGAGGGTCATCCCGACGCACAGGAACAGCACCATCTGCGTGGTGTTGAGTCCTTCACCGGTTCCGATGGAGTCGGGGTCCAGCCACACGCCGAAGGTCAGGCCGAACACCATGATCGCCGCTGTGACAACGATCAGGAAGGGACGGCGGCCGAACTTGTCGGCGAGAGACCCGGCCACGGGCACGAAAATCGCGAAGAACACGATCGCAATGATCTGGAGCACCAGGAATGACTGGTAGTCATAGCCCAGCCCACCAGCGTCTGGGGAGCCGATCGCGAAGGAGAGCACCCACGTCGTCATGAGGTAGAACAGACCGTAGGTGGCCAGCATGATGAATGTGCCGAGGATGATCTCCCACCAGTTCTTGGCGAACACCTCACCCACCGGAGTCTTCACGCGCTCATCGTTGGCGACGGCGCGGGCGAATACCGGCGTCTCCTCGATTCGCAGGCGCACGTACAGCCCGACGGCGACCATCAGCACAGACAGCAGGAACGGCAGACGCCAGCCCCATACCAGGAACGGATCCTGCAATGCCTCGTCCAGGGGCAGGCCCGCGATCTCAGCCGAGTTGTAGCTGAACGCCGTGGCGAGGATGAGGAACAGCCCATTGGCCAGGATGAAGCCGAAGGGAGCCCCGAGCTGTGGCCACATCGCCGCCGCTGCGCGCTTGCCAGGCTTAGCTGTCTCGGAGGCCAGCAGAGCGGCACCGGACCATTCACCGCCAAGCCCCAGGCCCTGGCAGAAGCGCATGATGGTCAGCATGATGGGGGCCCACAGCCCGATCTGGTGGATCGTAGGCAGCAGGCCGATGATGAATGTGGCGATGCCCATCGTGAGCAAGGCACCCACCAGGGTCGCCTTGCGGCCGATCTTATCCCCGTAGTGCCCGAAGATGACCGAGCCCAGAGGTCGCGCGACGAAGGCCGCGCCGAATGTTGCCATGGAGGCCAGCAGTGCCGCCCCCGGGTCATCGCTGACGAAGAACAGCAGCGGGAAGATGGACACCGCAGCTGTCGCGTAGATGTAGAAATCGTAGAACTCGATCGTGGTGCCGATGAGCGAGGCGACGATGATGCGTCGTCGAGGGACTTGCAGACTCGAGTCTGCCTTCGCGTCCGGGCCCGTTGCGGCAGAAGGCTGAGCGGCCTCCGCTGCGGGACCCGGAGCGTCAGAGTGTCCAGATGAGGACATGGCGATAGGTCTCCTGAATCAAGGAAAGGTGTACATATCACACTAGTGCTGGTGTGATGACCAGGAAATGATACTTGCCGGTAGTCACCCGGCCTAGTGACACGCGGCGGCATCTCATGAAGTGAGACGAATCCTTGCTTGTCAGTAGTACACGGCGAGCGGGCCGCTGGGACCCTGGATCACATTGACCTCAGTGTTGAACACCTCGGAGAGCGTGGCGTCGTTCATGATCTCCGCCGGCGTCCCGTGCTCGACCACCTGCCCATGCTTCATCGCCAGGATCTTATCCGAGTAGCGGGCGGCGAAATTGATGTCATGGAGCACGATGACCACAGTGCGCCCGAGGTCGTCGGCGGCTCGACGCAGCTGCTTCATCATCTGCACCGAGTGCTGCATGTCCAGGTTGTTCAGCGGTTCGTCCAGCAGCACATAGTCCGTGTTCTGTGCGAGCACCATGGCCACATAGGCGCGCTGCCTCTGGCCACCGGAGAGCTGATCGAGATAGCGGTTCTCCAGGTCGGTCAGGTCCAGGAAGTCGATGGCCTCCGAGATGTAGTGCTCGTCCTGGGGCGTCAGCCGGCCCCGAGAATGCGGGAATCGCCCGAAGCCGACAAGCTGCCGGACCGTCAGCCGGGTGACGAAATGGTTCTCCTGCCGCAGAATCGACAGGATCTTGGCGATCGCCCGGGAGGGGGTGTTGACGACGTCGTGCCCGGCGACAGTGATCGTTCCCGCGTCGACGGTGAGCAGCCGCCCGATCATCGTGAGGATCGTGGACTTTCCGGCGCCGTTGGGCCCGACCAGGGCGGTGATGCCGCCCGACTCGATCCGCGTGGTGACCGGCCCGATCGTGACCTCGGAAGAATATTCTTTGCGGACATCGCTGAGCTGAATCACAGCCGCCCCTTTCGCAGCAGGAAGATGAGGAAGACGAGCCCTCCGATGAGCTCGACGATGATGGTCACCGCTCCCCCGGCGTTCCACACATGGCGCAGGATGAAATAGCTCCCCGCCAGAACGGTATAGCCGAAGAGAAAGCCCATGGGGAAGAGCAGTCGATGGGAGTAGGTGTCCCCGAACTGATACGCCAGCATCGCGGAGAGGAACCCGAGGAACATCATCGGACCCACCAGGGCCGTAGCCATCGAGATGAGGATCGAGACCAGAACCAGTATCTTGATGACTTCCCATTTGTGGTTCAGGCCGAGGTTCATCGCCGTCGTGCGGCCCAGGGCCAGGGTATTCAGCCGCGGCGCCCAGAACCACAGCACCACGGTGACGGCGAGGGCGATCGGGATGGCATAGGGCAGGTACTCCGCCCGGGCGTTGGAGATGTTGCCGAAGAGCCGGGCGATCAGCACGTCGAATTCGGAAGGGGTCAGCATCCGCTGCATGAAGTTCGACAGGGAGCCGAGCGTCCCGCCCAGCACCACCCCGACCAGCAGCATGATGTGGATGTTGGAGAACCGCCCGCTCAGCAGCCAGGTGTAGAGCGCGGTCGCGACCACCATCATGACGGCCATCTGCAGGAAGAACTGGGAGACCCCGACCAGCATCGTCGCCCCCGCCGCGCCGAAGAGGTAGACGAACCCGGTCTGGATCGCTGTGTAGAGCGAGCCGAATCCCATGATGCCGGGGGTGATGATGCGATTGTTGACGGCAGTCTGAAAGGCGATGGTGGCCATCGCATGGCACAGAGCCACTGTGCCCATGGTCAGCAGCGCATCGCGGCGCATCCCGACGACCCTCCACCATCCGTCGGACAGCGGCGGAGCGGGATTCCCCCAGGAGAGGATCCCGATGGTGGCTGCCACCGCCAGAACGCTGAGCACCACCATGGCCACCACGTAGTGACGCAGATGCTTGGGTCCGGCGAGCGGGCCTGACGAGCGCTCCTGCCGGTGCCTGCGCTGCGCGACGGGCGTCGTCCGACCGCCAGGGGCCTGGGCGTGCTGTGCCGCAGCGTCTTCGGCCTCTGCCGCTCGGGTGCCTGCATCCTGTGCGCCTCCTGGCGCAGAGCCGCTAGTGGCGTCGTGTCGCAGGGTCATGCTGCCAGCCCTCCTTTCCGGCGCTGGCGCAGCAGCAGGCCGATGAAGACCACTCCTCCGACAAGGCCCAGCACCATGGAGACCGGGATCTCAAAGGGCGCGATGATCGTCCGTCCCAGCAGATCGCATACGGTGACCACGCAGATGCCGGTCAAGCAGACCCAGGAGAGATTGCTGCGCAGATCGTCACCGCGGAAGAGCGCCACGATATTGGGGACCACCAGGCCCAGGAACGGCAGCACGCCGACCACAGTCGCAGTGACGCCCGTGGCGACGGCGACCATCGCCGTCCCGAGAAAGAGCACCAGCGAGTAGTTGAGCCCGACGTTGGTCGCCATATCCCGTCCGAGCCCGGCCACGGTGAACTGGTCCGCCACGACGAAGACGAGGACGGTCACGCCCAGCACGATCCACAGCAGTTCATAGCGCCCCTGGATCACGCCGGTGAAGGAGCCTTGGAACCAGATGCCGAGGTTCTGGAGGTTGTCCGTCATCAGCGCGAGATACGTGGTGAAGGAGCTGACGACGGCGCCCAGCATGATCCCGATGATCGGCACGATCAGGCTGGATTTGAGGGAAACCCGTCGCAGGAACAGGAAGAACACCATCGTGCCGATGAAGGCCATCATCGTCGCGCTGGACATGCGAGCGAACAGGCTCGCCGTCGGGAACAGCCAGATCACGAGGATGAGCCCGAGACCTGCCCATTCGGTGGTGCCGGTCGTGGTCGGCTCCACGAAGCGATTCTGGGTCAGCAACTGCATGATGACCCCGCACATCGCCATAGAGGCTCCCGCCAGGACCAGGGCGATCGTGCGAGGGACTCTGGTGATGTTGAACATCCAGAATCCGTCCTCGCTGAACACATCGAACTGACCGGTCAGCAGGGAGAGGACGAGCAGTCCGATGGTGACGAGGATGGCCACGAAGAAGGCAGGCGTCCAGAGCCTGCGCTTGCGGACTCTGCGGGTGGTCAGTGCACCGTCGGTGCCTTCGGGACGGACTCCGTCCTGCGGCAGGGTCGTGCTCATGGGGCCTTCCGACATCTGTGGGGTTCGTCAGGGTGTCCGATCAATGCCCGGACATGCTGTAAGCGGCAGAGCGGCCCGGACCTTCCGCGCTCTGCGGAAGACCCGGGCTGACTCACGTACGAGAAGCGCATGACGGTGCGCTCCCTCGACCCCTTATCAGCTGTTCTGCGACTCCTCGAGGGCATCGGCGAAGTCGCTGAGGAACTCGGTGTACGCCTGGATGTCCTCGGTGAGGTACATGTTCTGCGGCATGTAGACGATGTTGTCCTCTTCGACCGCGGTGACGTCCTGCAGCGCGGGAGAATCGGCGATGAGCTCCTGAGCAGGCGTGTAGTCCGGATCGTCAGGTGCCATGCCGTCGCGATCCATCACGATGATCCACTCGGGGTTGGAGTCGGCAATCGCTTCGACGGAGATGTCATCGCCCTCATGGTCGCTGCTCTGCTCGTCGACTTCAAGCGCTGGCACCAGGTCGAACTCCTGGAAAACCGGGGCAACGCCGCGCCCTTCGACGGGGCCGGAGTAGTTGATGTCGCCGCCGGAGGTCAGCAGGCCCATGACGCTGGCTTCGCCGTCGTAGGCCGCGTCGACGCGGTCCATCTGCTCCTGCAGATCGTCGTTGAGAGACTGCGCGGCGTCTTCCTCGCCGAAGATCGTGCCGAGTGTCTCGGTCTTCTCCTTCAATCCGTCGAAGAACGTTGCAGGATCACGGGTGCCTTCATCCCATTCCAGGATGACGGACTCTTCGGGCAGCAGGTCGGCAATGTCGTCGTAGTACTGGGAGTAGCGCTGACCGGTGATCGCGATATCCGGCTCGGCGGAAACGATCGGTTCCAGATCAGGCTCATTATGGTTGCCGGTGTTCTCGATGCTGTCATCGTTGACATAGTCACTGTGGGCCTCTTCGTCCATCAGATCGACCGGTGCCACGCTGAGCTCGACGCCGAACTCCTGCAGCGTACGGAAGACACGATTGTCGAAGGCGCCGACGGATTCGATGTTCTC
>DXGD01000048.1 GCA_019114115.1 Candidatus Nesterenkonia stercoripullorum | reverse complement strand
GGAGTCCCTGACGTCTCAGAGCTATGCGAACGTGGAGATCATCGTGGTCAACGACGGCTCCACTGACGGTACTGCGCAGGTGCTCCGGCACGCCGAACAGCAGGACTCGCGGATCACGGCAGTGCACTGCGCCAATGGCGGGGTCTCCCGGGCACGGAACCGCGGACTCGACCTCATCCGCGGCCAGTGGGTCTTGTTCGTCGACGCCGACGATATGCTCAGCGACAGGCGGCTCGTCGAAGCCGTCGTGCTGGCCGGCCAGGATCACCCGGAGCTGATCTGCTTCGGCAGCACGAGCGAGCCAATGCAGCCTGAGACGGCACACCGCGCGGTACACCCAGCAGGTCGGTCGCCCGCAGGAGACGAGTCACGGAGCAGGAGCGCCACCGCGGGCAGCCTCAGGCGCATCCTCGATAGCGCCGAGGACCACGTGCTCGACGGCGCAGCATTGGCCGAGATGGTCGCAGCGGAGACGCTCAACGCGCTGTGGGACAAGGCCTATCGGGGGGACCTCATCGTGGATCGAGGCTGCCGCTTCGCTGAAGGCACGAAGATGGGGGAGGACCTGCTGTTCAATCTCCAGTACGTCGACGCCGGGACAGTCCTGCGAAAGCTCCCGATCACCGGGTACTTCTACCGTCGCGATAATGCGGCTTCAGCCACCAGCCGATACCTCCCGCAGAAGCATAGTGACCTGATGCAGGTCAGCGACCATCTGCGGAGCTGGGCGCACACTATGGGGGCGGCGGAGCTGAGGGGCGCCGCAGACTATATCCGCGCCAAGAACGTCGTCTCATGTATGCGGGACCTCCATCACCCGGACTGTGATCTATCGCCGCGAGAGCGCCGCATCGCCGCAAGTGTGTATCGGTCGTCGACTCCGCGAGTGAAGGCGTACGGCATCGGAACCGCGCGCCGCGCATTCGGCAGTCTCTACAACGCGCTGGGGGCCCGTGCGCTGTTTCATCTCACCCGCCTATTGGCGGCGTCATGAGCGCCCACTGGGAGATCATGCAGCCAGAGTTCGAGATCCTGGTGGTCTGCACCGCCAATATCTGCCGCTCTCCGCTGGCCGAACGCCTGCTGCAGGCAGGCTTCGACGACGTCGCCCCTGGCCAGTTTGCCGTCTCCAGTGCGGGAACGCAGGGCAGAGACGGTTGGGATGCGGATCCTTGCATAGCGGAGCTCGCGGTCGAGCACGGAGTGCATCTGGAAGGGTTTACCTCTCGCCAGGTGGAGCCAGGGATGATCCAGGACGCCGACCTTGTCCTGGCGATGACACGGGAGCACCGGCGGCGTATTGTGGAGATCGTTCCGGCGGCCGTGAGGCGGACTTTCACGCTCAGGGAATTCGCCCGGCTGCTGCCTTCCGTCCCCCCGGAGGCCGGCGCGTCCCCCGCGCAGCGCTTGCACTCGCTGGCTGCCCTGGCCCAGCGCCATCGGCGCGCGGCCCCCGGCGATCAGATGGACGAGGACATCATCGATCCGTACCAGGGCCCCGAAGCGGTCTACCGGCAGATGCTGGAGCAGCTGCTGCCGGCAGTACAGGCTATATTCGATTGGGAACGGCGCAGTTCAGGGAAGGAGACATGATTCGATGACTCTGACTCTCATTCTGTTTCTGATGGCCACCGTATGGGTTATCGCCTTCTGCATTCTGCCGAATGCTCCCTATATACGGCACTGGACGAACGCCGTCTTCCCATTGGCCGCCCTGACGGTCGTGAATACGATGGTCGCGGCGACGGGAAATTTCGACGTCGTGGATAAGGGACGCTATGCGCTGGAATTCGAGTCGCTGAGCTTCACCCCATTCAGCGACGTGCTGCATGACTTCGTCTCCACTGGGAGAGAGCCTGCGTTCCTTCTCTTCATGTGGCTCACCGGAATGTTCACCCATGAGCCTATGGCCTTCTTCGTCGTCACCGCGCTGGTGTGCAACCTAGCGCTCATCGGTGCGCTCTGGCTGCTGCTGGGGACCGGGTGGAAGACGGCTGTGGTCTTCTACATCACCTTCTGCTTCGGCTTCTTCATCGACTACTCGAGCTTCCTGCTGCGTCAGGGCCTCTCGATGGCGTGCCTCATGCTTGCCGTCGCGTTGGTGATGCGCTCCTCGTCGCCGGTGAAGATCATCCTGCTCCTGGCGGCGGGTGTCTGTTTCCACTGGTCGGCCTTGGCGCCAGCCATCGTCATCCTGCTCGTCCGATTCCTGCGGCTGCGGACCGGTCTCCTGCTGGGGCTGTGGGCTGTGCTGTCGCTGACATATTTCACCGGGCTCAACGCGAGGCTGGCCGATCCGCTGGGATCCAGCATCGAACAGGTGGAGAACTACGCCAACCCTGACCTGGCGGTGAACTACGTGGGTGGGACGAACAGGCCGATCTTCTGGTTGCTCAGCGCGGTGCCGTTGCTGGTGGCGTACCCGGCGGTCAAACTCGCCCGGTCGCTGCCGTCGTGGTATGGCCGGTTGCTCAACGCCTATATCCTGCTCAACTGCTACTACCTCCTGCTGGGTTTCGTCTACTTCAGTGACCGCCTCGCGGCCTACTCCTGGTCGCTCATCCCGACGCTCATCTCCGTACCTTTTCTCACCTACCAGGGCAGGGGAGGCAGCATCATACGTGCCGGGCTGCTCGGCGGTTTCGTGGCCTGGGGCTTCTATTTCGGGTCGTTCGGAGTGCTGAGCGCCTAAGGGCTCTTGAGCAGAGGCATCCGGTGCAGGTGCCCTGCGGCGACCCGGCCCTCCCGACACTCCTGATGGGCCGACCAGGCCCAGCGGCTCACGGTGTGCTGGGCCGGTAAGCCGCCTCAGCTCGGGCCACATAGTCGGCTACCGGGCGGGTCCAGGGCACAGTGCCGGTGCCCGCACCGCTGCCTCGAGCGGGCACGAGGCTGTCCACTGTGGCAGCCAGTTCGCTGAACTCGCGGGCCAGGAAGCGTGCATCGAGGCCGATATCGCGGGCGAATGCCCCGCATTTCTCGTGATGGTCGACGATCGCGACGGGTGTGCCCAGCAGGTAGGAGACGATGGCACCGTGCAGCCGCTGGGACCACACCAGCCGCGCCCTACCGAGAACATCGAAGACCCCGTCGATGCCCAGGGAGCCATAGTCGAGCAGTTCGACGCTCCTGCCACCCTTCTGCAGCTCGTCCGCGATGACGGACGCTTTGACGTGGTCGCCCAGGTGAGGATGAGCGTTGAGGGCGAGGACGCAGATGCGTTCATCGGTCGAGGCCAGCGTGGCAGCGATCTGCGCAGCGGCGTCCTCGGCCGATTCCGGCGCCGCCTGGGAAGGGCAGATGACGATGCCGGCAGAGTGTCCCTGCCCCGTGGTGTCCCGCCCAGGCGGCGAGGCCTGCGACCCTTCCACGGAAACCCTGCGGTCGGCTGAGGTGCGCACCCGTCGGCTCAGCGCCGCCAGGTCGCCGCCGAGCACGCCGTCGCCGCGAAGCCGGTCGAATGACTCCTGATCCCGCACCACCACTCTGCTGAAGCCCTTCAGCGCGGCGACGACAGCGCCCTGGTCCGCCGGCGCGTCGAACGGCCCCACTGAGATCCCCAGCGCCTCGAACGCCCGCCCCGGCAGCTTGAGCCGCAGTGCGGCAGTTCCGCGCAGCTCTGTGAAGACCGAGCCGCCGCAATGGGCGAAGCCCGTGGCCCACAGGCTGCCCCGGGCCGAGGCCCACAGCCTGCGCAGCGCGGCGTCCGGACGAGGGTGCGAGAAATTCTGCCGCTGGCCTTCGAAGACGCGCACGAGCCCCTGGGGCCAGAGCATTTCGGCCCGTTCCTGGCAGACCTCACGAAAGAGATCATCCCCGAAGTTCCCCCAGCCGAAGTACCCCAGCAGCTGAATGCGTGAACCCTGGAAGCTCATACCGGCGTCCTTTCTCCGATGCTGACAGGCCCCTGGCGGAACACGCTCCGGCGGGCCACCACCTCCGCTGCGAGGTACCTGCACACGATGCTGCCCAGCACAGCCAGGCCTCCGCTCTCTACGGCACCAAGATCCAGCAGCGCCCCCGTGCCGCCGGAGAGGACCACCACGACCACCGCACCGGCCCCGACGAACGTCATCACCCAGTACCTGTTGAGCACCAGATGGAACGAGGAGAGCAGGTACGTCGGCAGACAGATGACCGCCGCCACGGCAAAGAAGAGCACCGCACTGCGACTGATCTGGAATTCGTCGCCGTAGACCAGAGCCAGCAGCCACGGCCCCAGCGCGACGGCGACGAGCGTCAGCGGCGCGAGCGATGCCAGGCACATATAGCCGGACCTGGTGATATGCCGATACAGCGACGTCGGCCCCGCCGTCTCGAAACGGCGCCGGTACTGCGGCAGCACCGCCGTCTGGACAGAAGCGCCCAGCAGATTCGCGAACGTGACCAAATAGGCCGCGCTGGAATAGACACCGACGTCGGCCTGCGTGCCCAGCCAGGCCACGATCGCCACCGGCAGATACGTCAGCAGCGATTGGATGCCCTGCGACAGCGCCAGCGGGACCCCGTGAGAGATGAGCAGCCGCATATCCTGGCGCAGCGGGCGTTCCGGCACCAGGCCGGCCGGGGGCGTCCTCGCCGCAAGAGCACAGGTCACGGCGGCGCTGAGCACCGCGACTCCCGTGCCGGCCCACACCGCGCCGACGACTGATCCGCTCAGGAGCATGACAGCAGTCGCCGCCACCACCGTGCAGGCCGCATCGCAGAGCAGGATCGTGCCGAAGATGCCCATGCGCTCAGTACGCTGAATCCTGGCGAAGTAGAGGTCCGCCACGGAGTTCGCCGTCTTCATCAGCACGATGGCGCCGGCCATGCTTGCGCTGTGCGACGGCGCCCACATCGTCAGAGCGGTTGTGGCTACGCCGAGGGCGACCAGTATCCCTGCCGCGCGCAGCGCAAGAAACGCCTTCCACCGCACCACCGACTGAACGGTGATGTACAGATTCCTCAGGCCCAGCTGGGCTCCGATGAACACCGGCGAGGTCAGGGCGATCAGACCGGCATACATGCCGACAGCCTCCGCCCCCGAGAACCGGGCGAAGAGCCAGATCAGATACCACGTCGCCGCAGCGCTGGCGATATTGCCACAGCTGACGACGACGACCGGCGCGCGCCGCAGGACCGATCCGCCCACCGCCATCACGCAGCCCCTTCGCCGCGCAGTCCAGCCCGGCCCTGCCTGTCGCCCATGGGGTCGGGCTCACCTGCGGGGGGCTCCGATGCAGGCCCAGCCCCTGAGGGCACCGCGTGTCCTTCCGGGGACCGCATCCCTGTGGATCGCGTCCCCGTGGATCGCACCCATTCGGACCGGGATGCCCGCAACGCGCGCAGAGCATCCGTGGCGCGCCCGTACAGCGGCAGCAGCCGGGTGAAGACAGCGTAGAGCCCGGGTCGCAACGGCAGATCCCAGGCACCCACGGACTCGTGTGCAGAAGCACCCATATCCGCTTTGAAACGCACCAGCCCTGCCGCGGGATCCTGCTCGGCCACCGTGTCGTTCACCCCGCCGATATCGAATAGGTCCGCGCGCGCCGCGATGGCCTGGCGGATGATCGACCAGTACAGGGCATTGGACGGTTTCAGCGGCGAACGCTGAGTGCTGGTGGCCGCGAAGACGCCCTGAGCGCGACCGCCCACCTGAGCTGTCGCGCTCGCAGCCACGACCTCGCCCTCGTGCGTGGCCAGGTGAACCCAGAAGCGGCCCGGGAAATCACCGCCGAGGGTGTCCCACATGGCGGAGAAGTACTCTTCAGGCTGCGGTGTGAAACCATTGCGCTGTGCCGTCTCACCGTACAGGCGATGCATCGCGCTGATATCGTCCCGGCTGCCCAGGCTGACCTGTACACCTGCGCGTTCTGCTTTGCGGATGTTCTTCCGCCACGCTTTGGTCATCCCCGCCAGGGCAGTCTCATCTGTCGCCCCGGCAAGCGGCAGCGCGAACGTGAACTGGGGATGGCTCGCATCGGCGCTATCATCTACTGCCGCCTTCGTCCAGCCTGCGCTGCGCAACGTCTGTACCAGACGGCTCCCGGACGGGTTCCACACGCACCCCGGCAACTCCGAGATGTGCTGGTACCGGGAGTCCTCCAGGCCCGCCTTGACCGCTGCTGCGCTCCAGCTCCGAAGGCTCACCGTCGGGGTGATCCGTATGGCGAAGACCCCGCGGGGGCGAAGATACGCGCCCAGCGCATCCAGCTGCTGGCCCACCTGAGGCCCCGACCAATTCAGCAGTGGCCCCTGCGGAATGTAGACGAGCCAGCGCCGGATCCCCGGCACCCTGCGGTAGCGCAGCACGGCAACAGCTGTGAGCCGGTCCTCCAGGTCGAACCAGCCGACGAGCTCCGGCTTCCACTGCACCGACCGGGCAGCACCCCATTGGGGCGTCTGCTGATAGCTGGCCTCCGGGTAGTCACGCAGGAAGCGCCAGTAGATATCGGCTGAGATCTTGGCGATGGTGTACACACGCTCACCGTAATCGGCTGCGCCTACCTATGGGGCGGTCCATGCGGTAGTGCGCAGTGACGGTGCGGGAACCCGCGCGCTCTTTCCTCTAGTCCTCGGAGAGTGCGCGCTCGCGGTAGGCGGCGATGGCGGCTCGCGGCTCGCCGTCGGCGATGACCCGGCCCGAGTCGAAGACGATGACGCGCTCGGCGGCGCTGGCGAAGTCGAGATCGTGGGTCGCATAGATCAG
>DXGD01000466.1 GCA_019114115.1 Candidatus Nesterenkonia stercoripullorum | reverse complement strand
ATGTAGAAGACGGCGCTGGGGTCGAGCATCGATCCGCGCTCCGCCACTGCCAGCACAGCTAGGGCGTTGTTGTAGCCCAGGGCGGTCAGTCTGGTGCCGTCAATCGGATCGACGGCGACGTCGGCCTCCGGCCCTGAGCCGTTGCCCACGCGTTCGCCGTTGAACAGCATGGGGGCTTCGTCCTTCTCCCCTTCCCCGATGACGACGACGCCGTTGAGGTTCACAGTGTCCAGAAGCGATCGCATGGCATCCACGGCCGCGCCGTCGGCTGAGTTCTTGTCGCCTCGGCCGACCCAGGCGCCGCCGGCGATCGCAGCGGCTTCTGTCACCCGGACCAGTTCTAAGGCGAGGTTGCGGTCCGGCTCGGAGTCACCCACGGCCAGTCGCGGCGACAGGTGGGAGTAAGTTTCGGCGCTGGGGCCTTTGGCGCTCGGGGTCATCACGATCTCAGCAGCCTCTCAGTTGACGTGCGGGCGCTCCATCGCGCCAGCCTGGCACCTCGATCATATCCAATGCGGCCCCAGCCCGGACTGCCGGCAGCCGGGGCGGACTGTTCGAGGGTCCCGCCGCTTGAGGCAAGGCGTAGAATCCACGCCACAGCCCAAGGCCAGCTATCTGGGCAGACGCCTCGATCCCAGCGTGCAGCACTGGCCTGGACCAGAGAAGCCGCCGACGCGTCATGCCGAGCCCGGATCCGCGGCGACTGTTCGGTTGTGCCGGATGTTGAGAACGAACGCAGGGATGAAACCGACCAAGATCAGAGCGACTGACCAGAGGCCGATCACGGAACTCCATGTTTGCGAGCCAACGAGCAGCAGAAGTATGCCGATTGCTCGATACGCATAGATCTCCCGGGGGTGACGCTGCGGTCGGCCCGCAACCTGCGGGATTCTATTTTCGCTATTGGCCCGCCTCAATTGCTGAAATGCCAGGGCCATCTGAACCGTTCCTGCAATCCATAAGACCGTTCCCCAGAAGAGTTCCATGATCCATGGTCATCAGACGGAAGGAAACGTGTGCAACTTCGCACAAGAGGATTGACACATAACCTTGGTAATGGCCGGGATCCTCAGCCAGTCGCCTCCCCAGCCTTTCCGCCCCACTGCGCACCAGTGGTGCCCGAGTGAGACTCTTCATGTCGACGTATCATAGATACCGTCTACACCATTCCTTCGGTTCAATTCAGTTTGAGGTGTTTAGTTCCAGTCGTTACAGTCATGAGGCGATCCCGAACGTACCCCATTCATGGAGGAATCATCTCATGAGCGCTGCACGCCGAGCCGTCATCGCCACCCCTGCACTTGCTCTGGCCCTCGGTCTGGCCGGCTGCGGCAACGGCGGTGACGCTGAGGAGCCCCAGGAGACCGAGACCGTGACGGAAGAGGCCCAGGAGACCGAGACCGAGACCGACGGCAACGACGCCGACGAGAACGGTGAGCAGACTGAGGACGCCGAGGAGCCCGAGGCCACGGAGACAGTGACCGAGGAGCCCTCAGAGACAGCGACGGAGACCGAAGAGGCTGACGACTCCGAAGCTTCCGACGATGAGAACTCCGGCGACGAGAACTCCTCGGATGACAACGACTCCGGTTCATTGGAAGTCGACTCCACCGGCCAGGGCCCCATGGGACTGACCACTTCCGACGACGCGGACGGCGATATCACCGAGGCCAGCGGCAAGCTCATCGTCGGCCCGGGCTCCTGCTTCTCCCTGCAGCCACAGGACCAGCCGCAGCTGATCGTCTTCGGTGATGACGCCGAGTTCGAGGTCGGCGAGGGCCAACCTGCCGTCACCACAGACGATCTGGGCACGGTCAGCGTCGGCGACCAGATCGAGTTCTCCGCCGTGGAGTACTCGCAGGACGAGCTCAGCGGCATTCCGCAGCAGTGCGCCAACGGCGCAGCTGACACTGTGCTGGTCGTGAGCCAGTAGCGACCGGGTAGCCCCTGGGTTCAGCTAGAGCTGCGCGCCTGCCTCATCGCGACGGAAGCTCCAAGCTGAGCAGATGGTAGCTCAGGCTCTTGCCGTGCCCGTCCAGGTGGGTGCTGCCGGTGACGCCTCCGCCGAGCCGACCCGTGAGTCGGAAGATCAGGGCCCGCGTCGCCGGCAGCACCTGACGAGTCACACTGCGCTCGTCCATGGAGTAGTGCGCGGCAATGTCTGCCGCATCGAGCCGTTCACGGAGCAGCTCAAAGTCTTCGGGGCCCTTGGCCAGAACTCCGAGGATGAGCGTATCTCCCTTATCTCCTGAACGGACGTGGGCAAGGTCATCGATGAGGGTCCTCTGCTGCGTCATCCGTGATGCACCTCCGTGAAGTTGATGGCTGGCGTGACCTTCTCGCGCGGAATATCGGTAGAGCGTACGGCGACGACCTCCCACGACGATCCCCGCGCACCGCCGCCTCCGGCAGGGCCATTGGTATAGAGGCTCTCCACCTCGTGCGCCACCGCCAGAGCTTGTTCCTCACTTCCGGCTGTACCCGATATCCTGACGCGGACTTCGGGTGTGTGCCTATTCGGGGGACTGAACTGGCGATAGGTGGAGCCGGTACCGATGTATTCGGTGGTCAGGTCAGCGGCTGAGAAGCCATGGAGGCGCACCAACCGCGCGGTGACTATCTGAGAGGCCAGTTCAGCCCGTTCCATGGCCCGAGGCCCGGCGTAGCTGATCTGCCCTTCTCCGGCCCAGCCAGCGTGGAAGCCGAGCGTGACCTTCAGAGTGCCAGGCCGCGGCCGGCCGACAGCGCCGCGGACCTGCACTCGGTCCTCGCCCCTGGCATCGAAATGCGCTCCACTGAAGTCAGCGGTGATGTCCGGGGTGATATAGCCCTGCGGATCGGCGACCTCATAGACCAGCTGCTCTCGGCAGGTGTCGGGTGTGAGCAGGCCGCCGGCGTCGTGAAGCTTCTGCAGCAGCGCTCCGCCGTCGCCGTCGACGTCGGCGTATGGGAAACCGAGGTCGTCCATCCCGGGCACCGGTTTAGTCACGGGATCTGCGTAGTACCCGCCTGTGAGCTGGCCCGCACACTCCAGAAGGTGCCCCACTAGCGTGCCTCCCGCAAGACGGTCCAGCCCCTCCGCTCCCGCCTCATTCTCTTTCCCCGACGGGCACGAATCCCAGCCGAACTCGTGGATCAACGGAGCTAGGTACAACGAGGGGTCGGCGAGGCGGCCCCCGATCACGACATCCGCCTCGGCACGCAACGCTGGAAGCAGAGCCTCCGCACCGAGGTAGGCATTGGCCGAGACCAGTTCCTCCGCATGATCAGAAAGACGCCGCCCGGTCTCCCAGACCACAGGGTCGGCGTCCACTACCTGAGCGAGAACGTCATCACCGGTGACGGCGGCGACGCGCACCGTCCGCTCGAATCCGAGTTCACCGATCACCTCACACACCTTGCGCGCAGCGGCT
>DXGD01000465.1 GCA_019114115.1 Candidatus Nesterenkonia stercoripullorum | reverse complement strand
ACGTCGCCCAGCTCACCCGCTACGGTGCCGACGTCGAGCGCTCGGTGCTCTCCCGGGCGGTGAAGTGGCACTGCGAGGACCGGGTGATCCGGCATCGGAACACCACGATCGTCTTCTGAAGGGTGGGCCTGGCCTGCAGGCCGGGGGAGCGGCGGAGCCGGTCGCAGCGGCGAGCGTGACCTCGGATAACGCAATATTCGTGTGATTTTTTGCGCTGAGCACCCCCTAAGGGGTACCTTCGCGAACGTGCCGTTCTGCAGCACCGCGCCGTCGTCGTCCCGAGAGGAAACCCGCTCATGGGCAGTTCCAAGAAACCCCGTGTACAGCACCTGCTCCAGGTTGTCCGCACTCAGCAGCTGACCCCGCATATGGTGCGGGTGGTCCTCGGCGGAGAGGGGTTCAGCCGGATCGAGTTCAAGGACGATACGGATCAGTACATCAAGCTGCTCTTCGCCGACCCAGCGCTGGAGCTTGAGCGTCCTTACGATATGGATGCCTTGCGGGAGACCCTGACGAGGGATCAGATGCCTGTGACGCGGACATACACGATCCGGCACATCGACCATGCCGCTGAAGAGATCTGGGTGGACTTCGTGACGCACGGCGCGGCCGGGCTGGCCGGCCCCTGGGCTGAATCTGCGCAGCCTGGCGATCTGATCAGCTTCTTCGGCCCGGGCAGCGGGTACGCGCCCCGCCCGGATGCCGGGTTCCATCTCCTGGCCGGCGACGAATCCGCGTTGCCTGCCATCGCTGCCGGGGTGGAAGCCATGCCGGCGGATGCGCGAGGTCTTGTGCTGCTGGAAGCCGCTTCGGAGGATGAGCGCCTGCCCATCGAGGCGCCCTCCGGCGTCGAGCTTCGCTGGCTGTATCGCGGCGGGGACTTCACGGTCGAGAGCGCGCGGCTGGCCGAGGAGATGGAAGCCCTCGAGCTGCCCGATGTCGCTGCTGAGGAGATCCAGGTCTTCGTCCATGGAGAGCGCGAGCAGATGAAGCGCATCCGCCGGCACCTGGTCGACGAACGTGGCCTGCCGCGCAAGGGCATGTCCCTCTCGGCGTACTGGGCGTACGGCCGTGCCGAAGATGTGTTCCAAGCGGAGAAGCGGACGCCGGTGGGTCAGATCGACCCTGCCTGAACTGGCCGGGTGAGTGGGCTGGCCGATCTGGCCGGCGCTCAGCCGCCGACGGCGAGGCTGGAGCCGATGATGAGCGCGAGTCCCATCGCGCCCACGACGGCGAGCGCCGTCACCGCCGCGCAGGGGCCCACGAAGCGCTGGTAGCCCGAGAGCCTGCGGTCCAGCCGGTCGCGCAGCGTGCCGGTCAGGATCAGGAGGAGGTCGATGACGGTCCACGCTCCCGCGACCGTCACGCCCAGCAGGCCGTAGACAGGCTGTTCGAGGATGAGCAGGATTGTCCCGGCCAGCGTGAAGAGGAGCTTCACCAGGGCGGTGACCGGGCGGCCCAGGTAGAAGCGCTCGGCGCCGGTCAGCCCCAGGACGATGCTCAGCGCCCAGGCAGCAAGGAACTTCTTGTCCGATGTGGGCTGCTGCTCGAAGGCCTGACGATCGGCCTCAGTGTAGGTGTTGGCATAGAGCTCGTCGAAGTCGTAGTTCTCGGCCATCCTTCAATAGTAGGCGTCCAAGCCTGAGGTGATAACTTGGACCTGAATCACTGGAATTTCGATGATGGAGGCACCGTTTTGGCTACCTCAGGAAGCCGGCGCGTCGACTCGGCCGCTCCGCGAACGTCTCTACTGGACCTCATCAAAGTCGCCGTAAGGCTCGGGCCCAAACAGGTCAACGATGAGATCCAGCTGGCTATCGGGCAGATGAAGGGCAAAGGAGTGGCCGCCGGCGTCGCCGCGGCGCTCATCGTGGTCGGGCTGGTCTTCCTCTCGTTCCTCGTCGTCGCGCTCATTGTGGCGGCCGTCGCCGCGCTCTCGCTGGTCTTCCAGCTGTGGGCGGCTGCGCTCATCGTCGCCGGCGCCTTCCTGCTCATTGCCGTGATATTCGCGCTCATCGGACTCCTGAAGCTCAAGAGCGCGATGCCGTTGATGCCGGAGGACGCCATTCGCGGCCTCCGCCTTGACCTGGGAGTGGCCCGCGAAGGAACGGACTTCGACCCGCAGAGCCTGGATCGCGCCGATGCTGAGCGCGCTCGCAAGAAGAAGGAAGCGCAGCAGGCCCAGAGCGGCAAGTCCAAAGAGGCAGGCAAGGGCCAGCCGGCGAAGCCCGATTACACCGAGCTGCTGCGCCGCACCGCCCTGCGCCGCGACCATCTGGCCTCGCTGCAGGACCAGATCACCCAGCGTGCCTCCCGCGAGTCGCTCAGTGACGAGGTGCAGTCCACGGCCCGGGAAGTCCGGCGTCGTGCTGCTTCGGGACAGTCTTCAGGGTCCGGATCAGGGTCAGGTTCCGGGGCATCGGCTGACGCCCACGGCCCTGCAGGTCAGAACCCCGTGGCTGCACGGTGGAAGCCGCTGGCGGTGTTCGCCGGCTCGGCGGCAGCCGGAGCGGTCTTCCTCCGGGAGCTGGTCAAGAAATAGCGTGCTCGGGCATCAACGCTCTCCCTCGAAGAGGGTGCCCCGATGAGGCTCATCGGGGCGGGCACCCGCGACGACGTCGACTACACGCTGCGCCGGACATGGTGGACTGCCCCTAACGCCATCACAGTCTGCCGGTTCCTGCTGATTCCCGTCTTCGCCTGGTTCGTCTGGCAGGGCGGCTATCTCACGGCATTCTGGGTGCTCGCCCTGCTGGGTTCGACAGACTGGGTCGACGGGTATGTAGCACGCCGGTTCAATCAGCTCAGCCGGGTCGGTCAGTGGCTCGACCCGCTGGCGGACCGACTCTCCATGGTCATCGTGACGGCCGTGCTGGCGGTGTTCGACGTCGTGCCCGTGTGGGTAATATTCGCGATCCTCATTCCGGACCTCGTGCTGTTCATCAACACGGCGGTGCTCTTTGGGCGTCCGCCGGACCTCAAGGTCTCGATCTGGGGGAAGTGTCGTACCGCCGTACTGCTTGTCGCGCTTCCGCTGTCCCTGCTGGGGCACCAGGCCTTCGCCGCGGAGCGCGGGCTCGACGTCGTCATCTACGTAGCTTTGGTCACAGGTTGCGCGCTGCATGTAGTTGCTGCTTTAGACTACTTCGTCAAGGCTCATCGTGAGCATCGACGCATCCGGTATCGGGGAGGTGACACGTGCGGGACACTGGGGACTCGCTCCGCATCCTGATTGCCGCGGA
>DXGD01000047.1 GCA_019114115.1 Candidatus Nesterenkonia stercoripullorum | reverse complement strand
CCTGGCCGTCAGCGTCCTCGGGATTGAGCGGCGCCTTGGCGTCGATGACCAGCTGCCGGCCTCCGGGCAGGTGCACGACCATGTCAGGCATGAGCTTTTCCCCTGACGGGGAGGTGCTGCTGTGCTGTTCGGTGAAATCGACGTGGGCGAGCATCCCGGCCGCCTCCACGACGCGGCGCAGCTGCACTTCACCCCAATAGCCTCGAGCGGTGGTCGAATGCAGACTGCCCAGCAGCGCCTGGGTGGACTCGATGATGCGGCGATCGCTGTGCGCGGCTGCGCTGAGCTGCTCGTTGAGCTGGGCGTGCTGAGCTGCACGATCCTTCTCGAGGTCCTGGACCTTCCGGTGCATCTCGGTGACGCCCTGGCGTACCGGGTGCAGCATCTCGATCAGCGACTCGCGTTCCCGGGCGGACTCCGCCTCCTCGGCACGCCGGCGGTCTGCCTCCTGCAGCCGGCCCTGCGCCGTCGCCAGGTCCTGCCGTGTGGTGGTGAGCTCGGCGACGGCGTCGTCGAGTCTGCTGCGCGCCTGCTCCTGCTCACGATGATGAGCCGGGCGCAGGATGAGATAGGCCCCTGAGGCGCCGAGGAGAAGTCCGATGAGAGCCAGCAACCATTCCATGCCTCTAGGATGCCAGCCGGGTAGGACATGCTCCCGTTCCGGCGCATCGTCGCTTAGGCTTGAGGGGAACATCTCCGTGGTTTCGGCTAGGACACGGCCGTGGCGCACGAGGCCCCTCGTGGTGTTCGTATCCCGTCTCGCAGTCATCGAAGGAGCGCATATGATCAGGGTTCTGCTGGTTCGGCATGGAGAGACCGAGTGGAACAAGGATCACCGGCTTCAGGGCCGTTCAGATATCTCGCTGGCCGAGTCGGGCGTCCGGCAGGCGGAGATCACCGGTTCCTTCGTCAGAGCGCAGCAGCCCGGGCAGGGGCATGTCTCCTCGTTGGTGCGAACCCAGCAGACCTATCAGCAGTTCGGACTCGACCTCGAGCCCCGGATCTGGCCCGAGCTTGCGGAGCAGAATCTGGGGGAGTGGGAGGGGGCCTATGCCGCCTCCATCCGCGATGGGCTGCCGGAGGAGTTCAACGGCTGGCGCGCTGGCTCCTACACCCCTGCCGGGGGTGAGACCCATGCCGAGCTCGCCGCCCGGATGCGGTCCGCTTTCTGCCAGATCGTCCGCTCCACCGCTGCCATTGACCCCACGCCCTCAGCTGACCTGAGCTTCGAAGTGCGCACTGCTGTCGCGGTTTCCCATGGTGCGGCACTGCGGGTGCTGTTACAGGATCTGGGCCTGATCGATCGTGCGCAGTTCATCCCGCTGACACCCGCGGCGGCGACGATCGTCGACGTCGTCCTCAGCTCGGGACCGGTGAGCAGCTCACTGCCCAAGGGCGGGCTCGACGATGCCTCGGCGCAGCGCGAAAGCCAGTACATCTCAGGTCTGAGCGACGACGAGATCGTCGAGCACACCCGTCTCCGGCTGATCAACCTTTCGCCAGAACTGCTGAACCCGCTGGCTGCGGAGTCCGCAGCGCTCTGAGCCGCGATCCCTCGGTCACCACACGTCACCTTCTGACAAATGTCATAGTCAGAAGGTGACACCTGCTCTACTGCTGGTCCGCCGCGTGGACGCAGACTGAGTGTATGAGCAGCCAGATACCCCCTCAAGAGCACATGATCGAGGTGGAGGACCTGAACAAGGGGTTCTCCGACCGCGAGGGCGGCCGGGTCAGCGCCGTCGACGACGTCAGCCTCGCCTTCGAACGCGGCGAGGTCACGGCCATCCTCGGTCCCAACGGCGCCGGGAAGACCACGCTTCTGGACCTCCTCCTGGGACTGAACGCGCCGGACTCCGGCGCGGTGCGGATCCTCGGGCGGAGCCCGCATCGCGCCGTACAGGACGGCCTGGTCGGAGCGTTGCTGCAGACAGGCGGCCTGCTCCCGGACCTCACGGTCAAAGAGACCGTGGTCATGATCGCCGCGCTCCATAAGAACCCCTCCCCAGTGGACGAGGTCATGGAGACCGCGGGAATCACCTCGATCGCCTCGCGGATGGTCGGCAAGTGCTCAGGCGGCCAGCAGCAGCGGCTGAAATTCGCTGTGGCCCTGCTGCCCCGACCTGAGGTGATCGTCCTCGACGAGCCCACTGCCGGCATGGACGTCTCAGCGCGCCACGAGTTCTGGGACCGGATGAACGAGCAGGCCAGAGCAGGGGCCACGATCCTCTTCGCCACGCACTACCTGGAAGAGGCGGAGCAGTTCGCCCGGCGCACCGTGCTCATGCACACCGGGCGCATCATCGCCGACGGACCCACTGACGACGTCCGGGCCAAGGCCGGCGCGGCGCATGTCCGCGCGAACTGGGCGCCGTCGTCCGGCGATCTGTCGGGGCTGCCGCATGTCATCTCCTATGAGACACAAGGCGGGCAGATCTCCTTCAGAACCGACGACGCCGACGCCTTGGCCCGCCACCTGCTCACGCAGACCGACGCCCAGCGGCTCTCCATCCGCCCGGCCAGCCTGGAGGAGGCCTTCATGATGCTGACATCCGCTTCCACCAGCACAAGAGCCCCATCAGCAGGGGCCGGCGACCACGTTGAGGACGACACCGAGGATGTCTCGCGATGAGTATCACCCGCTATATCGTCATGGATTTCTGGAGGAACTTCCGGAACTTCGCGAACACCTTTTTCGTGATCATCCTGCCGACCCTGCTCTTCCTGTTCTTCGGGGTCAATATGGAGTGGTCCGACTCGCCCGTAGGGGAAGGCAATACGAGTGCATGGACCATGATCGCCATGGCCAGCTACGGTGCGGCGATGGCGACGACCTCGCTGGCCGGTGCCGCGGCGGTCGAACTGCAGCAGGGCTGGGGCAGGCAGCTGGGCCTGACCGCTCTGCCGCATGGGATGTTCATCGTCTCCAAGGCGATCGTCGCGCTGATCATGGCGACGCTGCCCGTCATCGTCCTCAACATCTTCGGATTCTTCACGGCGGCGGATATGCCGGCGCACATCTGGTTCAGCACGGCGATGCTCACGGTGCTCGGTTCGATACCCTTCGCCCTCTACGGCCTGGCCATCGGGCTGAGCTTCCGCTCCGACGCCGCGGTAGGCGCGGCATCGGGCGTGCTGGTCATCCTCGGTTTCCTGGGCAATGCCTTCACTCCTCTGGACGGCGTGCTGCTGGACATCGGCAGGTTCACTCCGATGTACGGCACCGTGGCGCTGGCCCGCTATCCACTCACTGGCGGCGACGTGGTGTCGATGTCCGGTGAGGTCACTACCGATCCG
>DXGD01000464.1 GCA_019114115.1 Candidatus Nesterenkonia stercoripullorum | reverse complement strand
CCGGGAGCCGTTCTCGCTCAAGAATTCTGGCACCTCCTTCGTGAAGTCCTTCTGGGCTCTGCTCGCCCCGGTCGTGATTCTCGGCGGCATCTACTCCGGCATCTTCACGCCCACGGAGGCGGCCGCTATCGGCTGCTTCTACAGTCTGATCGTCGGGGTCTTCATCTACCGCGAGATCGACTTCACGAAGCTGCTGCGCACGTTGTTCGAGAGCTTCAAGATCGCTGCCGGGATCATGCTGATCGTCGGGGCCACGCAGGCGTTCGGATGGGTGCTCACTCGCGAGGGCCTCCCGCAGGCGGCAGCCAGCTTCTTCACGGAGACGGTCACCAGCCCGACCCTCTTCCTCCTCATCGCCATCGTGCTGTTCCTGATCGCTGGCTGCTTCATCGACGCCGTGCCCAATGTGCTGATCTTCGCGCCGATCCTCACGCCAGTGGCCGCGGCCTATGGCATCGATCTCATCCACTTCGGTGTCGTCATGGTCGTGGCCTTCTGCGCCGGCCTGCTCACGCCGCCAGTCGGAGTGAACCTCTTCGTCGCCTCCGAAGTCGGCCGCACTCCGCTGCGGGTCATCATCCCGTACGCGTGGGCCTTCTTCGGCGTCATCGTGGCCACGCTCATCCTGCTAGCGCTGGTCCCGTGGTTCTCGCTCACCCTGATCTCCTAGTCCGCTCCTCCGTCCGCCTTTTCCCCATCGACACCTACCAGAGGGGTCACCATGTCTCGTAGCTTCTCCCGCCGGTCCCTGTTGCTGGGCGGCCTAGGGCTCACCACTGCAGCGATGGCAGGGTGCGCGGCACCCAGTGAACGCGGCATCGCCGATATCGCAGTCTTCGCCGGCTCGCTGCCCGAAACCACCCCCACCGGCGTCGGCGTCCACGCGATGGTCGACTATCTCAACGATTCGGGCGCCGATTTCGAGGCCAGTGCCTTCTTCGACACGGCCCTGGGTGACGCCTCGACCATGATCAACGGCCTGCAGGAAGGCACTATCGACGTCGGCATCTCCGGCAGCTCGTACTTCTCCGGCCTGGTGCCGGAGCTTCAGGCCTTCGAGCTGCCCTTCATCTTCGAGGACCTGGAACGCGCGCGTGCGGTGACCGGACCCGGTGCCGCCCGCGACCACATCGTGGACCTGTTCGAGTCAACCCGTGTGGTCGGGCTGAGCATCTGGGAGAACGGGATGCGGCAGCTGACCAACAACGTCCGCGCCATTCACACCCCGGAGGATCTCCAGGGGATCCGCATCCGTACGCTCCCCTCACCGATTCAGCAGGCAGCCTGGTCAGCCATGGGCGGACTGCCCCAGTCCATCGACGCCGCTGAGCTCTACACGGCACTGCAGCAGGGCACGGTCCAGGCCCAGGAGAACCCGTTGGCAGAGATCGAGTTCCGGGCCTTCTACGAAGTCCAGGATCACCTGTCCATGACCAGCCACGTCTATACCCCGTTCATGATGGGAGTCAGCCGGCGCACCTGGGACAGGATCACCGAGGAACAGCGAACTGTCCTGCAGGAGGCCGCTGAGGTGGGCCGCAGCGCTCAGCTTGAGGCCAACGACATCGCCGAGGAAGAAGCCCGCGGCGTCCTGGAGGAGCACGGTGTGCAGATCGTGGACGACCCCGACCGCGAGGCCTTCAGGAAGCTCGGCGTCACAGTGTGGGACCAGTTCACTGACTCCTATGGACAGCAGCTCCTCGACATTATCGAATCGATGTGACTGTGATGACGACACCGCACTCGGCAGCTCTCCCCCACCTGAACGACGCGTCAAGGAGCACGATATGAGTCTGAGAACCGGAGTCCAGAACACCGTGGCCATGGTCTTCGGTGCATGGGTCCTCATCGCCATCTGCCTGCAGACCTGGGGCGTCTTCTCGCGTAACGTCATGGGCTGGTCCACCGCCTGGCTGGATGACATCCAGCGCCTGAACTTCATCTGGCTGATCTGGATCCTCGCCGCCGTCGCCTATGGCACGCGCGGCCTGATCAGGCTGGATCTGTTGCAGACAGCGCTGACGAGGCGGCCGCGGGCCTACCACAGCGTCTCGCTGGCCATCACGGCGTTCGAGTTCGTCTTCAGCGCATCGCTGCTGGCGCTGGGCACGCGTATTCTGTCCACGCATATCAACTCCGGTGAGCTCACCGTGGCGATCTCCCTGCCCGTGTGGCTGCTGACGCTCGGCTTCGTCCTGGGGTGTCTGCTGCTGATGATCTTCTCGCTGCGCAACGCGGTCCGGGAGACCCGCCAGCTGATGACCAACGCACCCGTGCACCACGAAGGGGAAATCGCCATGGAAGTCGAAGACGCCGTCGAGCCGGAGGCAGAAATCGATACCACCACTCGAGAGGACACCGAGCATGGCCCACGCTGACACAGCAGAACCGGGTAGGACCGCAGAGCGGGATGGGGCACCTGAACAGGGCGAGGCCTCGCCGATGACCCTGGAGACGGCGAAGCAGACGCTGCGCATCCTGGACGCCCACCACCATTTCTGGGACCTGGAAGGCGCTGGCCACTATCCGTGGCTGCAGGATGAGTACAACGAGCAGTTCTTCCTCGGCGATTACCGGCCGATGCGGGCAACGTTCCTGCCCGAGCAATACCGTGCCGTGACGACCGGGTGGAACGTGCTGGGCACAGTGCACTGCGAGGCCGAGCGCAGCCGTGGCGAGCAGATCGCTGAGGACGATTTCCTGCAGGGGCTCCATGAGGACGATTCGCGGTTCCCGCTCGCCGTCGTCGGGCACGTGGATTTCCGGCAGGATGATCTGGATGAGGTGCTGGCCGCGCACTCTCGTCGTCCTCTGGTCCGGGGCATCCGTTCCAAGCCGATTATCGCCGCGCGCCGCGGGGAGTCGGTACGCGATCAGCCTGGCAGCCTGCAGGATCCATCCTGGCGAGAAGGCCTGTCTCGGCTGGTGGATCTCGACTACTCCTGGGACCTTCGCGTGCCCTATTACCACCTCTCCGAAGCCGCAGAGCTCATCTCGGGTGTCGACGGGCTGCGGGTGGTGCTCAACCACTGCGGCCTCCCGCTCGATCGCGACCCGCAGTCGATGACCGTCTGGCGGCAAGGCATGAACGATCTGGCATCCCTGCCCGGCATCACCGTGAAAGTCTCCGAACTCGGGCTCTACCCCAACCGCTGGGACGCCACCTCGAACGCCGATGTCGTCCGGGAGGTCGTGGAGATCTTCGGCTTCGATCGGTCCATGTTCGCGTCCAACCTGCCGGTCGCGACCCTGACGGCACCTGATGTCGATGCGGTCATGCAGTCCGTCCTCGACGGCGTTGCTGGCGCTTCAGCAGATCAGCTCGACTCGCTGTTCTGCGGGACCGCGCAGCGGGCGTACCGCATTGACGCGGCCCTACTGGACTGACCTCGTCAGCGCAGGTTCAAGGCGTGAGACCGGCCCGGTCATCGCGTGGCGAGCCTGCTCAGCGCCCCTTTGGCGACCTCGGGTTCGGTGGTGGTCCAGAACTGGGGCATCGTGTTCTTCAGGAATCCCCCGTAGCGGGCTGTGGCCAGCCGTGAGTCCAGGATCGCCAGGACTCCGCGGTCCTCTGCGGTGCGGATGAGCCGACCCGCCCCCTGCGCCAGCCGCACTGCGGCATGCGTGGCCGAGACCTGCATGAAGCCATTCCCGCCGTTCTTCGAGATCTCCTGCGCCCTGGCGCTCATGAGCGGATCGTCGGGCCGGGGAAACGGTATGCGGTCAATGACCACGAGCCGACAGGAACGTCCCGGCACGTCGACGCCCTGCCACAGGCTCATCGTGCCGAACAGGCAGGAGGCCTCATCGGCGGCGAAGTCCTTCACC
>DXGD01000463.1 GCA_019114115.1 Candidatus Nesterenkonia stercoripullorum | reverse complement strand
CTGGAAAATCTCACCGTACGCCTCGATCTCCCGGTAGAGGGTGTCGAAGGACGCTGCGTCCGATCCGGGCCTCTCGTCAGTCCCGTTGCCGACGTGCTGGTCGCCGTCTTGATCGTTGCAGTACACCTCCTGGACCAGCAGCTGGGATCCTGCGGCATTCAGGCCCTCGCGAGTGACGCCGTCGGGCTGGCCGAGGACGAGGTCAGGATCGTGGGCCACGACTTCTTCCTGGGATATCGCCAGGTGGCCCGAGGCGTCGAGATCGTCCGTGAGGGACTCGATTCCGCTGACCTTCTGGTTGAGGTCGCTGGAGTAGTAGTCCGGATTGAAGTCCCCAGCTCGCGCCACAATCCGGTCGGTGAGCCCGAGCTGATCGAGAATGGTGAGCGGAGCGGTTTCCAGCAGGAGGACCCTTTCGGGGGGAACATCGAAGTGGAGCTCCTCACCGCAGTTCTCCACGGTGATGCTGTCCTGCGAGCCGCCCTGCGCCGATGGCTGTGCCGCTGACGGGCCAGTATCAGAGCAGCCTGCAAGAAGCAGGAGCAGGCAGCTTCCCCCTGCCACTGCCGACCACGCCGGGCCTGGCCGGTGCGCGCGGCCACGGGGACGACGCCGGGTGGCCCTGTTCATCCTGGTCATCGTGGGTACATCCTTCGGATCAGAATCAGCAGAAAGGGTGCGCCGATCAGCGCGGTGATGATGCCCAAAGGCAGCTCGCGGGGCTGCATGAGGACCCGTGCACCGGCGTCTGCCCAGATGAGCAGGATCGCGCCGAGGAGGGCGGTGACAGGAATCAGCCGCGCATGCGCTGCTCCGACCAGGCGACGTCCTATATGCGGGACGACCAGCCCGACGAAGCCGATCGCGCCCGCAGCCGCCACCACAGTGCCAGTGCACAAAGACACCAGCACCAGCAGCTGAACCCGCGTGGTGCCCGGCCTCACGCCGAGGGCTTGAGTCGTCTCGTCGCCTGCGGTCAGCGCATCCAGTCGTGGGGCCAGCGCCGTCAGGGCGAGCACCGTCGCAACGACGACGGCTACGGTCAGCGCAAGGAACCCATCCCATCGAGCCAGCGACAGCGAGCCTAAGAGCCAGAACATCACCGATCGCGAGTCCTCGGCGCTGTCGGCGGCGAACATCATGAAGCTGGTGGCGGCCGAGAGCGCATAGCCGATCGCGATCCCCGCCAGCAGCAGCCGGATGGAGGTGATGCGGCCCTGCGCATAGGCCAGGAAGAAGACCAGAAGCGACGCCCCGAGCGCCCCCAGGAATGCGCTCAGCGGGAGGGCATACTGCCCCGCTCCGGCAGCGAAGCCGAACAGCAGAGCGGCGGCAGCGCCGGTTGAGGCGCCTCCAGAGACTCCCAGAACGTACGGATCCGCCAGAGTATTGCGAACCATCGCCTGCAAGCTCGCTCCGCAGACCGCTAGCCCAGCCCCGACGCCGATACCCAGAATGACCCGAGGGATCCGCATCTCGCGCAGGATCGAATATTCCGACGTCGTCCACGGGCCCTCAGCCCTGAGTCCCGTGACCTCTGCGACGACGGCCCCGACCGTCCCCGGTGCGATCGTCACTGGCCCGAGCCCTATGCAGAGGATCGCGCTGACGAGCAGGGCGAGGGAGAGGCCACCGGTCCACAGGGCGGCGCGGCGATTCGCGCTGACCCCGAGGCGTTCGGCGGTGTCGTTCACATCGGCTCCCAGACTCGCAGCTGCAACAATGTCGCAGTAAGTGTAGGAGACTTTCGTTACCGCAATGTTTCTCCGGGCGTGATTAGCTGGACGCGCACTTGGGGCACAGTCCTGACAAGGTGCTCCGCTGAGGGTCGAGGCGGAAGCCGGTGGTTCGACGCAGTAACTCAGCGGCAGATTCCAGCGTATCCGGAGGCAGCGCGAGCACGGACTGGCATTGAGCGCAGTACCCATGGAGATGGTCGTCCGACGCCAGATGGTACGCGCCGGCCCCTCCGGGGAGCTGGCGGTGGGCCAGGACGCCGGCGCCGGAGAGGGTCTCCAGAGTGCGATACACCGTGGCCCGGTGAATGCCCCGATGGGACAGACGGGCGGCTACCTCGTCGGCACTGAGGTGCTCATGCTCGGCCAGCAGAATATCGACGACGGCCCGGCGAGCCACAGTCACGCGGATCTCGCGGCTTCTCAGCAGTGTGCCGGCGTCGCTAGGCGGTTCTGTCCGCGGCCGTGCGTGCAGCCGTCGGTGAGATGCAGTCGAGAGCGGTCTCCGCGTATCAGCGTCGTGAGGAGCAGGCTGTCGTGCAGTGCGCTCGTCATCCCGCCGCGCAGCGGGACCCTCGTCAGGGGTCTCAGGCGAAGCTAGGCGGGGGAGTGTCTGGCTTATCTGCTGCACAGGGTTTCTCTCGGATCCGATTGTCAGGACGCTGGCGACGTCGTCGTGGGTGTGGCTCGGGGGAGCCGCGAGTGAGCACGTACTGTGCACATCCAGCCTGCGCTGAGGGCGTTTCTCCGGAGTTGCTTGATCGTTTCCCCGTCGTAAAGTCGCGGCGCTGAGTGGTCCTGGCAGTGATTTGCGGCTGGAGGAGGAGCGCGTCTAAGATTGCAGAGGTTCCTATACGGCACGCGCCCCCATCGT
>DXGD01000462.1 GCA_019114115.1 Candidatus Nesterenkonia stercoripullorum | reverse complement strand
ACATGCGGCTTTATCCACACTTGGCCAGATAGGCCTCGCTGGTCTCCCTTCTGGCTAGTGCCTTTGGTTCCCGAGATTCGTTTCGCTGTCTCGCGGTGAGACTCGTCGAATGCTGTGGACATCGAGCGGAGCGTCTCCGGGTCGATGCCTGTCTCTCGTGCCACGTCAGCCCAAGCCTCGACGGCATTGGCCACGTGTTTCAGCCTCTGCGCTGCCCCGTCTTGGGTCATGTGGAAGTCTTCGGCACGTTCCACAAGAAGTCGCAGATCAGGATTCGCCGGATCGTCCTCAGGTGTCAGTGGTGTGTCCGAGAAGCCACGTGCGGAGGGGTTGACGTCGAAGGAGGGGGCAAGCCGCCACCCCGGTCCTCGGCGGAGTAAGCCGTGATTGCGCATGTGGTCGTCGATGTTGTTGACCATCACCCCGAACGCTGCGCGGGCAAAGAGCTGCTCACCGTCGGCCTTCGGGTTCGCAGAGATCCGCGTGACCTCTCTAGACAGGCTCGCGTAGTCCTTCCGTTCGCCGTCGTCTAGCATGAACATGGTCTTAAAGCTCTGGTATGGGAGGCGTCGTTCGCCCTCACGATCGAAGCGCTGAGCCAGGAAGACCGACTCCGAATTGCCTAGCCGCAGGATCTGGGACGGTTGGACAGCGATCCCGGCTCGGCGTTGAAGCATCATGGCGACCTGCTCCCATGCACCCACATCCGCGAGATCCGAAGCCCGAGGGAATTTTGCCAGCCACATCCTGTCAGCCTCGTCGTGGACCCATGCCTTCGGCACTGCCCCTCCCGGAGAGGAGCCGACCGCGATGAGGTGCTCGACTGACTCGTCAATTTCACCGGACTGCTCGAACAGTGCAGCGGCGGCCCTGAGGTCAGCGAGCTCGTGCATACGTGCTCGCTCCTGGGGTTGAGAAAGGAAGTGTCCATCCAGTCGGAAGCGCAGAGCGCCTTGCCTGGTCTCATCGTTGACGGCCAGCAGCAAGCCTACCTCGTCGAGCGGCCGCCAGAGTTGTCCGCTTTCTTTGGCTTGCCGACGGTGTCCCGCATTGATCAGATCTCGTCCCCACCGGTCAGGAGCGGCATCGTCGAAGGCTAGCGGCGTGTGACGGGAGGGAAAGGGCTCGTGGGGTCCGCTGGTCAGTGGCATCTCCGGTGAGATGGGGAAAGCGTCCGGTGTGCTGAGCCATCCACGATCGTAGGTAAAGACCAGCCGTCGCTGCCGTGTGCTGGTCTCCACTGTCTCGGCCTCCCCGACCTTGGTGGCATCCATGAACACTTCGCATCTCATGAGCGCTGCGCCCGCTTCCTGCTGAGCATGTGGGCACGTGCGCGACCAAGGTCATGGTTGAGTGGGTCGACGGCTTTGACGATCTGATCGTCCATCCGCAGGACATCGGTCAGCTTCATGATCGTGCCCAAAGATACGCCTGGATCACCGTTCTCGACCCGCCGGAGCGCGGGGACAGAGATGCGTGCTCGGTCGGCGGCGAGCTGCTGGGACAATCCCAGCATGATGCGCCACGATCTCAAATGGGCCCCGAGCTGTTTCGCGGACTCATCCCAACGCATAGCTCGCTCCTAACTGCACTCAGGAGTATAACTATACATGTTTACACTACTTATAAGTTCTCTTACGATGCTACCGAGCGTTCAAAGCGAGCTGATGAGTTCATCCGTTCGAGCGTGGAGTCAATCGCTGCGGGATTCACCCGCGCACGGCCCCCTCGAGCTCCCGCGAGAGCCGGTGCTTGGCGATCCGCTGACTCGGTGTCAGCGGCATCTCGGCGATGACCCGCGCATACTTCGGCACTTGGAACGCCGGGAGCCGCTCCGCGGCCCACGTCAATACTTCAGCTGGGTCGAGCGACCTCCCTTCAGCCTCGGTCATCACCAGCAGCATCTCCTGCTCACCGACCTCAGCCTTCACTCCGACGACGGCGCAGCGACCGACATCCGGGTGCAGCCCCAGGACGCTCTCCACCTGCCAGGTGGAGACGTTCTCCCCGCGCACCCGGATGCTGTCGCTGCCCCGGCCGGTGAAGTGCACATTGCCCCGCTGGTCCAGGTAGCCGTAGTCACCTGTTCGAAACCACTTGCCGTCGCGAGCCTTCGCGGTCGCTTCGGGCTTGCCCAGGTACCCCGGCGTCAGCATGCCGTCGATCAGGCCCCGGACGATCAGCTCACCATGGGTTCCTGCGGCCCCGCCGTCGTCCGCCTGACGGGCGAGGCCGGCGGTGTCCGGATCTGGCCCGGTTTGAGAGTCCTCCGGCTCATCCTGGCTCTGCGGGTCGATCTCGATCTGCACCCATGGGAAGGGGGCACCCACCCCGCCCTCCGGCTCATGGCGATTCACGGTGATGACGCTCGACGCCTCAGTCATGCCGTAGCATTCGTTGAGCTCGAAGCCATAGCGGTTCTGACAGGCAGATCGTACCTCGGGCGTCGCTCCCGCGCCCCAGGCCATGCGCACGTGATTGTCACGTTCGGAGGGCGATTCGGGAAGCTGCAGGAGAATCTGAAGAACGCCTCCCAGATAGTGGATATGCGTCGCCCCGGATTCACGCACCTGATCCCAGAACCGGGAGGCGCTGAATCTCGGTACGAGCGCCAGGGCGATCTCCCGGTACAGGGGCAGGAATACGACCTGAGCCCCGCCGATGTGGAACAGCGGTTCCCAGACGAAGAACACGTCATCCGGCTCGGGCCGGGTCACCTCGATGGCACCGAAGATGGCAGCCTTCATCATGGCCTCGGTGACCAGGACTCCCTTGGGCGGGCCCGTCGTTCCCGAGGTGTACATGAGAAGACTCGCCTGAGCCCGGTCGGCGTTCCTCCGATGGTCTTCGCCCGAGGTCAGGGCCGCGATACCGAGCCTGTGCGCGGTCTGCGCCATGGCACCGAGCTCATGCATCCTATCGGCCCAGGGGAGCTCATCCGCGAGCTGCCCATTCATCAGCGTGATGACATGAGTGGCTCCTGAATCACCCAACTGGTACCGCAGCGGTTCTCCTTTGAGCTGCGTATTCAATGGCAGCCACAGAGCGCCCATCCGCAGCAGGGCAAAGATGAGCACCACGTGGTCGGCACCGACCTGCAAAGCGAGTCCTACCCTGGACTCCGCGGTGACTCCGTGCTCGCGCAGAGTCCCCACGGCGTGGTTCACCATGTGATCCAGCTCGCCTGCAGTAATCGGCTCGCCCTGGTCGCGAAGATAGACACGACCAGGGTCGTTCGTGGCGACCTGCGCGAGCGATTCGCTCAGCGACGGCCCGTCGATGAATGCCTGCGCCTCTGCAATCGTTGCGTCCCTAGTCATCACTGCCCGCGGTCACCTCGCTTGGCGACGAAGTCATCAGCAGTGCGCTGAGGTTCCCCGTCCTCGTACACTTCCTGGTCGATAGCCAAGGCGGCTTCGAAGGCCTCTGTGAGACCAGGCATGAGCGTCGCACGGATCCTCTGCTTGGTTTTGGCGAACGCCTGCTTCGGCAGCGCCGCCATCTCGCCGGCGAGCGCTATGCTTCGGGGGAGCACCTCGTCCGCGGCGCATAGCTCGGCGATCATCCCCAGCCGGTGGGCTTCTTCCGCATCGAGGAGCCGGCCAGTCAGCATCATCTCGGCGGTCTTGCTGTGACCGACCGACTGCCACGTCAGGTACATGCCGGTGATGCTAGGGATGCCCGAACGGACTTCTGGCTGGCCGATGCGGACCCCGCTGTGAGCGACACGAACATCGCAGAGCAGCGCCAGCTGGTAGCCGGAGCCCGCGGTCACGCCGTTCAGCGCGGCGATGACGGGTTTGGAGTTCGAGAGCACGGCGTCGTACACGCGCTGGAAGGTGGCCAGCCACTCCTCGACGTCGTCCTCGGTGAATGCGGACACCTCCTTGAGGTCCTGACCGGCGCAGAAGGCACGGTCCCCGGCTCCGGTGAGGACGATGCCTTCGACGTCGGGGTCCGCGTCGAGGCGGTCCAAGGTCGAGGCCATGTCGCGCTGCATCTGCTGGGTCCATGCGTTGAGCGCCGAAGGGTTGTTGAGCGTGATCGTCGCGATGCCGTCGGTGACGTCGAGATCGAGCTGTGGCATGTGCTTCTCCTGTGTTGTCGGAATAGTGGACAGTCTTATGCAGCGGTCAGCTCGTCGAACTTCTCGCTGACCTTCTCACGCTGTTTCGGGCCGAGGACATTGCCGAGCCAGAGAGCGATCATGCCCGCGATGAACCCGGGGACGAGCTCGTACAGTCCGATGACGTCGACCTGGCGGTAGATGATGACCGTCGAGCCGCCTGCGATGATGCTCAGCAGTGCGCCGAACCAGGTGGTCTTGCGCGAGTAGAGCGCGGCCAGCAGGACAGGCCCGAAGCTCGCGCCGAACCCGGCCCAGGCGTAGCCCACCAGGTCGAGGATCGTCCCTCCGCGCAATGCCACCACGATGCCGATCGCCGTGCAGACGAGCACCGCGATCCGGCTGAGCCAGACGAGCAGCTTCTCCGGGGCCTCGCGGTTGATGAACGCCCGGTAGAAGTCCTCTGTGAGGGTCGTGGAGGCCACCACCAGCTGGGAGTCTGCCGTGCTCATCACCGCGGAGAGCACCCCGGCGAGGAATATGCCGGCCATCCAGGTGGGGAAGAGCTCGGAGACCAGGGCCATATAGGCGTCCTCGGGGTTCGACAGATCGGGGCCGAAGATCGCGATGGCCGCGAAGCCGATGATGCCGGCGAAGCCGAGCAGCGTGATCGAGAGGAAGATCCCGATGCGCGCGCCGTTCTTCGCGGACTCCGCCCGGCGCATGCCCATGAAGCGCGCCAGGATGTGCGGGGAGCCGAAGTAGCCCAGAGCCCAGGCGAGTGCGGAGATGATGGCGATGAACGAGACGGAGCTCGTCGTCGTCCATTCGCCGTCGATCAGCTCGACTCCGGCGAACGCCGAGCCCAGGTCGGAGTTCTGCTCGCCGATCGCCTCGGTGAACCCGCCGATGCCTCCGGCGGCGAACACCGCGACGACCGAGAGCAGGAGCAGACTGCCGAACATCAGCAGGCCCTGAACCAGGTCGGTGTAGCTGCTGGCCAGGTAGCCGCCCAGGGACGAGTACGCCATCACCACGACGGCGCCGACGATCGTGCCGACGGCGACGGAGCCCCCGAAGATCTGCGAGAAGATCACTCCGGTGGCGATGAACGCCGAGCCGAGATAGATGACGTAGAAGATGATGATGAAGATCGCCGAGACCGAGCGCAGCCAGTTGCTGCGGAACCGGTTGGCGAAGAACCCCGGCAGCGTCACCGACTCCCCGGGTTCCTCCTGCCGCCAGTCGCTGACCAGGCTTGAGTAGGTCCGCAGGCGGCCAGCGAGAATCTTCCAGCTCAGATAGAAGCCCAGTGTCAGGCCGATGATCAGCCAGATGTTCTGCATCCCGCTGACGTAGAACGCGCCGGGCAGGCCGAAGAACACCCACTGGCTGGAATCCGTCGCCTTCGCACTCACGGCCGTGACGAAGGTGCCGAGCCGGCGACCCCCGATGGCGAAGTCGCTCATCTGCGAGTTCATGCGGTAGGCCCATATGCCGATCGCGAGGACCGCGATCAGGTAGAGGACGAAGACAATCACTGTGGACATATCTGCTTGCGTTGACATGGGGACTCCCTCGCAAGGTGAGGCGGTGGGGACGTGACTCACAACACTATGGACGCGCCAGAGCCCGGACTAGGGGGTGAGCCTAAGAGTTGGCCCACAGGTGCGAAAGCAGAGCTTATGCTCGTTCACTTCCGACTAGACTCATGGTGTGGCCATAGACATCAGGTCCCTCCGTACGATGTGCGCAGTGATGACTTCCGGTTCGTTCGCCGCAGCAGGGCGTGAGCTGGGATACACCGCGTCTGCCGTATCCCAGCAGATGTCCGCTCTGGAGAAGAGTCTGGACATCCACCTTTTCGAGCGAGAAGCCCGCCGTGTGGTGCCGACGGAAGCGGCGAGATACTTGCAGCAGCGCGCCGACGAGGTGTTCGATCTGGTGGGTCAGATCGATATCGACATCGCTCGACTCGGCGCCGGTCAGGTCGGACATTTGCGGGTCGGAACCTTCGATTCGGCCGGTGGGCCCATAGTGGGGCAGGCCATCGCACGTTTCCTCGTTCGTCGCCGTGACGTTGGCATCACGCTGGACGAAGGCGAGCCCTATGACCTGTTTCCCCGTGTCTCCGATGGAACTCTCGACGTCGCCCTGGGCTTCGAGTACGACCTCGTTCCTTCGCGGTTTCCCAGCAACCTGGCGCTCACGGAGATTCTCACCGAGGAGCTGTTCATCATTGCGCCGCAGAAGCACAGGCTAGTGGCGAAAGGGTCCGTGGACCTGCGGGAGCTGGAACACGAGACCTGGGTCGCTCACCGCGAGGAGACGCCATCCCACCAGTGCCTCATAGCCCTTCTCCAGGGCTCAGGCGTGGAGCCCAATATTGCCTTCAGAAGCAACAACCTCGGCACCGTCAAAGGAATCGTTGCTGCGGGTCTTGCGCTCGCGCTCGTGCCTGAGATGTCGCTGCGGGACAGCAGCGACGGCGTCGTGGCTCTGCCGATGTCCCAGATTCTTCCCAAGCGACATATCGTGGCAGCTGTTCGTGATGGCGATGACCTGCCGTTGACCGAAGCTTTCCTCCAAGCGCTCCGGTGGGCCGCCGGTAAATGAGCGACCTCGAGCGTCTCCTTAGGATTCCATACTGTGAAAACTATTATTCTCATAGTGGATGGAGGTATCCTGGGTCACAGCGATCATGACATTCAGATCTGGGCGCGAGGCATGCTCGAAAGGGAGAAGGCACCATGACACAGGATCTTTCCA